>DGTB01000109.1:0-2993 GCA_002394185.1 Bacteroidales bacterium UBA4347
GGTTATAGGTTATGGGTTATGGGTTGTGGGTTATGGGTTGTGGGTTATGGGTTATGGGTTATAGGTTGTGGGTTATGGGTTGTGGGTTATGGGTTATAGGTTGTGGGTTGTGGGTTATGGGTTATGGGTTGTGGGTTACGGGTTATGGGTTGTGGGTTATGGGTTGTGGGTTGTGGGTTATGGGTTATGGGTTATGGGTTATTTGGAATGATTCTATTCTTTTTGTTATGACAACAAATTCATTTACAGAGAGCTGCTCGGCACGTTTGCCGAGCATGGCCTCGTCGACGGCGTCGATGGGCAGGCCCGCCGAGCGGAGGGCGTTGCGGAGGGTCTTGCGGCGCTGGTTGAAGCCCGCCTTGACCACCTGTACGAACAGCTTCTCGTCACATTCCAAGGATGTTACACCATTGCGCGTAAGGCGTATGACGGCCGATTTGACCTTGGGTGGGGGATTGAAGACATGCTCGTGGACCGTGAAGAGGTACTCGATGTCGTAGAATGCTGATAGCAAGACTGATAGGATGCCGTAGGTCTTGCTTCCCGGGCCTGCGGCCACACGCTCGGCCACCTCCTTCTGGAACATGCCCACCACTTCAACAGCCTGATTCCTGCACTCGTAGACACGGAAGAGGATCTGCGACGAGATATTGTAGGGGAAGTTGCCTATGACGGCGAAAGTATCATGGAACAAGGCGTTTAGGTCCAGTTTCAGGAAATCGCCCTCGATGACATCCAGCGAGGGGTAGTGCTCGTGGAGCCAGGCCACCGACTCGCGGTCGATCTCGACCACATGGAAGTTGAGTTCCTGTTTCCCAATGAGATACTTGGTCAGCACACCCATGCCGGGACCGATCTCGATGACGTTGTTCGAGTGTCCGGAGAGGCTGTCCACGATGCGCCGGGCGATGCTCTCGTCGGTGAGGAAATGCTGTCCCAGGAACTTCTTTGCTTTTACTTCATTCATTTTGCTTTCAGTGCGTTATAACGTTTGCGCGCGCGGTCGGTATAGAGCGATGTGGGGTAGTCGATGAGGAGCTTCTCGTAGCATTCGAGGGCCTGTTCTTTGTTGTCCAGATGGTCTTCGTTGAGTTCGGCCCTGAGCATCAGGGCGTCGTCGGCAGTGATGTCGTAGGGATAGAACTCCACCACCTGCCTCAGGAGGGAGTCGGCCTCGGCGTAACGTGCTTGTTTCATGCGTATTTGGGCCTTGCGCATCAGCACCTCGTCGAAGAGGGGATGCGAGAGCACGCTGTGGGCGATGGCGTCGTAGCCCTGCCAGGCGGAGTCGAGCTGGTTGCGGTAGAGCAGCAGGTCGGCATCGGCGAAGAGCTCGAGCATGCCGTAGGTGCTGTCATCTTCCATGTTGTCAGATATTAGGAGCGACAGCTCCATGGCGTCGTTGGCCACCAGCTTGGAGGTCGACGAGCGCAGCACCTTGAGTTGCGAATTGGCCCAGTCGAAGTCGTGATTGTAGTAGGACAGCTTGGCGTTCTTGAACTTGGCCTGAGCCCCCAGCACGTCGTTCTTGTTGGCCTTCTCCACCTGCATGTACAGCAGCGAGGCGTCCCACACCGAGCCGGCAAACAGCAGCAGGTCGCCCAGTTCCAGCTTCACCTCGTCGCGGACATTGGGCTTGATGCGTGGTATCTCCAGCACATCGTCGAGCATGCTCACCGCCGCCTGTGCGTCGCCCCCGTGGTAGGCCATGAGGGTGGCGTAGTGGCGCATGATGGGGATGGTGCGTTCGTTCTTGCCCAGCTCCGCAAGGGCATCCTCGTAGCGTTTGCGGAGGGCCTGGAAGTCCTTGCTGTCGATGCGATAGTTGTGATTGATGCGTGCGAAATCCACTTCCAGCTCGCCCACGCGGCTGGCGAAGTAGTGCGGGCTGTCGGTCCCTTTGCGCTGCAGCAGCCGGTAGGCCTCGGCGGCCACGTCGTAGGCCTCGTTCTGCTGTGCTATCTGGGCCACGCGGAAGAGCTGGTCGCCCCCCTTGTCGGGGAAACGGGCGTCCACCGCCTGTGCCTGTGTGAGGGCAAAGGCGAAGTCCTTCTGCTGGATGGAGAACCAAATCATCATCTCCAGATAGGTCTGGTTGTCAGGGTGTTCGCGCACCCGTTGCACCAACGCCTGCTTGACCCCCTCGGCCAGACGGTCGTCCGGAGCCTCGGCCATGGCCTTCTGCATATTGATCTGCACCGACGAGATCATCCTCGGCTGGCTGTCGAGCAGGGAGAAATACTCCTGCGTCATGGCGTTGTAGTCGCCCATGGCCTGGTAGACGCCCACCACCTCGGTGAAATAGAGTTGCTTGTTGCGCGTCTTCTCGCGTGCTGCCTGATAGGTGCGGATGGCGTAGTCGTGGCGGCCGATGTTGACGAAGGCCATTGCGAGGTCCGGCACGGGTGCCAGGTTGGACGTCACCGACTCGACGGCCTTGTCGAAGTATTTTTCGGCCTTCTTAGCCTCTTTCTGGACCTGGTAGGCGTTCCCCTGGTCGACATACAGCTGAAGCTCCCCAGGGTACTTTTTAAGGCGTTTCTCGGCCAAGCGTGCCGCATCCTTATATTCGCCCATCTGCAGGTAGGTGGCGTAGAGGCGCTGGTAGTAGAAGCGGTTGGTGGTGCGCTTGTAGAGCGACTCATAGAGCTGGGCCGCCTGCTGGAAATCGCCGTTGTCGAAATAGTAGGCTGCCATCTGCTCCTGCGACTGCTGGGCAACGGCAGCGGAGGGCAGCAGCAGTGCCACTGCCAACAGACTCATTGCCAATATGTAGCCTATGTACCTCATACAAAAAAACCGGAATCATAAGTTCCGGTCCTTCATTGTTGGTTGGTGACCCAGCTGGGGCTCGAACCCAGGACCCCAACATTAAAAGTGTTGTGCTCTACCTGCTGAGCTACTGAGTCAGTCATTTCTGACTTGCTGATGGTTGTCTTGTGACCCAGCTGGGGCTCGAACCCAGGACCCCAACATTAAAAGTGTTGTGCTCT
>DGTB01000109.1:3054-5096 GCA_002394185.1 Bacteroidales bacterium UBA4347
TCTACCTACTGAGCTACTGAGTCATTCAAAAAGCAGGCCTCGGCCCACAAATTGAGTTTGCAAAAGTACAACTTTTTTATAAAAGGACAAAATATTTTATCTCCTCCACCCCAAAAGAAATTACAATATATATGATTTTCAGTAACATATAAAACAGTTAATTTCTCTGTATCCTGTCGTTTTCGTGGTGCAAAAACGGTCCAAACGGCCGCAAAACAACCATTTTTCGCCCCTCGGCGATGCGTGGAAAAAAGAAAATTTGGCCGAATGAAATTTAATTTGTACATTTGTAAAAATCAATCATGGAGAAACAACGCAAAGAAGAACAACATAACACAATACATATCATGGACTTAACAATCAAACCCAAGAAAGGCATCGGCGATATAGAATTCGGAATGCCGGTGGAAGAAGTGGTAAAAATACTGGGCCAGGCCGACGAGGTGGAGAACATAGACAATGCTGCCGACGAGAGCACCACGGTGCTGCGCTACAACGACGACGGCCTCACCCTCTTCTGTGAAGGCGAGAACCCCACGGTGTCCTGCATCGATGTGGCCAACGAGGACTGCACCCTCTTTGGCGAGAGCGTTTTCGACCTCGACGAGCGCCAGCTGGTGGCCCTGATGGTGAAAAACAACCTCACGGAGCAGGATGTCGACGAAGAAGACTGGGGCGAGCGCCGCGTCACCTTCAACGAAGGCAACATCGACTTCTACTACGACAACGGCGAGCTGGTATCCATCATTCTCGGCGCATGACCCCCCTTTTCTCCACCGCCTACCTGCCTCCCATCGCCTATGTGGCGGCCCTCAGCGCACAGTCCGAGGCCCTCATCGAGACCCAGGAGACCTTCCCGAAGCAGACCTACCGCAACCGCACGGAAATCATGACCGCCGGCGGCGTCAGGACGCTGTCGGTACCGGTGGTCCGCAACAACCATTCGCGCACCGAGGAGGTGGGCATTGACTACAAGGAGCGCTGGAACGTCATCCACCTGCGCACCATCGCCGCCGCCTACAGTGCCTCGCCCTACTACCTATACTACAAAGACGACCTGGAGAAGATACTGCTGCAACGCTACGAACGGCTGATCGACCTCAACGACGCCCTGCTGCAATGGATACTCCGCACGCTGAAAAGCGGCTGCCAGATACGCCACACGCAGGACTTCGTCAAAGACCACCCTGCAGACCTCCGCGACACCTTCTCGCCCAAACACCCCTACCCTACCGAGGGCCACAAACCCTACTACCAGGTCTTCGCCGACCGACTGCCGTTCACCCCCAACCTCAGCTTCCTGGACCTGCTGATGAACCTCGGCCCCGAAGCCGGGGAATACCTGAAAAGCATCACGTAAAACACATAGAACAAAACAAATAGCCCTGTTGTTTCACACGAAACAGCAGGGCTTTTTCTTTTTTGTCAACGGGCGAATGTCAGCAGCAGCACCGAGACATCGGCTGGCGACACCCCGCTGATTCGGGAGGCCTGTCCGATGGTCGACGGGCGGTATCGGTTGAGTTTCTCGCGGCACTCGTAGCTGAGAGCCGTAAGGGAGAAATAGTCGAAATCGGCAGGCAGAGCGATATCCTCGAACTTCAGGATGCGGTTGGCCACCTCCTGTTCTTTCTCGATGTAGCGCTGGTATTTCACCACTGTCTCCACCTCGTGCTTCACCTCGTCGCGAAGCGTGTCGGGCACCGCCTGCACGGCAGCGGCGGTCTCGGGCGACAGTTCCAGCAGTTCCTCCAGGCCCAGCTCGGGCCGCAGGAGCAACGAGGCGAGTGTCACCCGCTGGCTCAGCGGTGCCGACTGGCGGCAGGCCAGCCACTCGTTGGCAACCGAAGGCAGCACGGGGGCATGCTCGACGGCCGACTTCAGCTCTGCGGCAAAGTGCTGCTTGGCCTCCACACGGCGCATGCGCTCGTCCGACGCCAGGCCGATGGCGTAGGACAACGGCGTCAGGCGCTGGTCGGCATTGTCCTGGCGGAGGAGGATGCGGTATTCGGCCCGTGAGGTGAACATGCGGTAAGGCTCGT
>DGTB01000109.1:5184-6214 GCA_002394185.1 Bacteroidales bacterium UBA4347
CGTCGATGAGCACGCCGATGTAGGCCTGCGAGCGCCCCAGCACGAACGCCGGGCGCCCCTGCAGCTTCAGCGCGGCGTTGATGCCGGCCATCAGTCCCTGGCAGGCGGCCTCCTCGTAGCCCGTGGTGCCGTTCACCTGGCCGGCGAAATAGAGATTCTCCACGCGCTTGGTCTCAAGCGTATAGACCAGCTGCGTGGGCGGAAAGTAGTCGTATTCGATGGCGTAGCCGGGCTTGAAGATGCGAGCCTGCTCGAAACCCTCGATGCTGTGCAGGGCCTCGAGCTGCACCTCCAGCGGCAGCGACGAAGAGAAGCCGTTGAGATAATAGGACTGCGAGTGCCACCCCTCGGGCTCCACGAAGAGCTGGTGGTGGTCCTTGTCGGCGAAGCGGTCGATCTTGTCCTCGATGGAAGGGCAGTAGCGCGGGCCACGCCCCTGGATGCGACCGGTGAACATCGGCGACCGCGAGAATCCCGTGCGCAGGATGTCGTGGGTGCGGAGGTTGGTATTGGCGATATAGCAGGGACGCTGTTCGCTAAGTGCCATGGTATCAGAGAAGGAGAACTTCGACGGATGCTCGTCGCCGGGCTGCGGCGTAAGGCGGGAGAAGTCGATGGTGCGGCCGTCCACGCGCACGGGCGTACCCGTTTTGAGCCGTTGCACCTCGAAGCCCAACTCGCGGAGTTGGTCGCTCAGGCCCACGGCGGGGCTCTCCCCCACCCTGCCCCCTTGCCAGGAATCCTCGCCGATGAATATCCTTCCGTTGAGGAATGTGCCGCTGGTGAGCACCACCGCCTTGGCGGGCACCTTGTGGCCCATGCGTGTAACGACGCCTGCCACGGCGCCCCCTTCCACTTTCAAGGCGACGACCTCGTCCTGCCAGAGTGCGAGGTTGGGGATGGACTCCAGCACGCGGCGCCAGTTCTGGGAGAAGAGCATGCGGTCGCACTGAGCGCGCGGGCTCCACATGGCGGGACCTTTGGAGAGGTTGAGCATGCGGAACTGTATGGCCGAGCGGTCGGTCACGAT
>DGTB01000109.1:6357-6625 GCA_002394185.1 Bacteroidales bacterium UBA4347
GGCAGATGGCGTCGAGCATCTGTGTAATGAGCAGCACCTTCGCCCCCAGGCGGGCCGCTGCCGCTGCCGCCTCGGCCCCGGCATGACCGGCGCCGACAACCACCATATCGTATTGCTCAAAAGTCATAGAACATGGTATTTAGCACTTCCGTTCCACGTGAAACATGGTGTTCCACAGGGCCAGACTTTCTTCCTCCTGCCGACGCATCTCGGCGGCCTCGGAGTCGGACTTGTCGCCCTGCCCCAGCAGGTGCAGCACGCCGTGGAT
>DGTB01000037.1 GCA_002394185.1 Bacteroidales bacterium UBA4347
TCTTTACCTTCCGCCAGCAGGCGGTGTATCACCTCGGCGCGGCGTATGGCGTTGGCTTCCTCGGCCGGTTTCGGGTTCTCATAGAGGCGGCCGTCTACCATGCATAGGCAGTCGCCTATCATCCATACCTCTTCCTTCCTTCTGCTGTAGACAGCCACACTGGCCGTGAGCCTGCATTCAGGACGGCTGTTCACCGTGTCGGGCGAGATGCCGTATTCCTGGTAGGCTTGTGCGATGGTGTCGGTGAGATGGCGGCATAAGGCGGGGAAGTCGGCATCGGACGGGGCGCATGCTATGGCATCGCGCAGCAGAAGCATGGCCAGGCGGCCGTTCCGCATGTCGGGGCGGGCCTGCCAGGGGCTTTTGCTGGTGCTGCCGTCGATTACGGCTATGAAATCATGAGTTGCCACGGCCCCGTCTTCGCATGTTTCGGGGCTGTGCTTGCCGGTGGTTGCTGTCTCTATCAGTGTCATGGGCCTTGTGCTTGGTGGGACGGTATGGCTTCGGTGCGGTCTTGCTGTCTTTTGTAGGCTGGCCAGGCCTGCTGTTGCCGTAGCTGGGCGGCGGTGTGCCGCCAAAGAGCTGGCGGGCCAGTTCTGGATGCCCCAGGCGGCGCAGATACTGCTCTATGGCGCGGCGCTGCTCGGGCTTGTACCAGAAGAAGAACTGCCGCTGTGCCAGTTTCTCGTCGGTCGTCTTGGCCGACTGCACCGGCTGCAGCGTATAGGGGTCATAGCCGGTATACCATGTCTCGGTGCTGATGGTCATGGGGGTGGGGGTGAAGTCCTGCACCTGTTCCAGCTGGAAGTCGAGCCGTTTGGTGATGATGGCCAGCCGGGCCATGTCGAGAGCGGTACAGCCGGGATGGCTGCTGATGAAGTAGGGTATGATTTGCTGCCTCAGATTGCCCTCGCGGTTTATCTTGTCGAACACTTCCTTGAAACGCTCGAAGAGCGAGAAACTGGGTTTCCGCATCAGGTGCAGCACGGCATCGCTGGTGTGCTCGGGCGCCACTTTGAGCCTGCCGCTCACGTGGCGCTCTATCAGCTCGCGGGTGTAGGCGCGTGCGGCGGCATCGGTATGGGCGTCGCCGCTCTCATGCAGCAGCAGGTCGTAGCGCACACCGCTGCCTATGAAACTTTTCTTGATGCCGGGCAGACTGTCTACGGCATGGTATATCTCCAGCAGCTTGCTGTGGTCGGTGTCGAGGTTGGGGCAGATTCGGGGATGTATGCACGAGGGACGCTTGCACTTCATGCAGAGTTGCTTGTTCTTGCCGCCCATGGCGTACATGTTGGCCGAGGGACCTCCCAGATCGCTCAGATAACCTTTGAAGTCTGGGTCGTCCATCACCTGCCGCACCTCACGCAGTATGCTCTCCTTGCTTCTACTCACGATAAACTTGCCCTGGTGGGCGCTGATGGTGCAGAAGGCGCATCCGCCGAAACATCCCCGGTGGATGTTGACGGAGTGTTTTATCATGTCGAAGGCGGGTATGCGTTTGCCCTTGTATTTGGGGTGAGGCAACCGGGTGTAGGGATACTCGTAGGTGGCGTCGAGCTCTTGGGTGGTCATGGGCGGGTAGGGGGGATTCACCACTGTGGCGGTGTCGCCCGTGAGCTGTATCAGCCGGTGGGCGTGCCACCGGTTCGACTCTTCCTCTATATGACGGTAGTTGTCGGCTTCAGCCTTCGGGTTGCGAAGACATTCCTCATGGCTGTGCAGGAGAATGTCGCCGTCGGGCTCACCGGGGGGAATGTTGTCTTTATGGGTGAGATACACAGTCTGCGGAAGGGCGTGTATACGGTCAAGACCGGCGCCCTGGCCGATGAGGGCGCACAACTCAACGATGGCTTTCTCGCCCATGCCGTAGACGATGAGGTCGGCACCGGCATCGTGCAGGAGCGAGGGCCGCAGGCGGTCTTGCCAGTAGTCGTAGTGGGTGAGCCGGCGCATGGAGGCCTCGATGCCGCCCAGCACCACAGGCACATCGGGATACAGCTGCTTTAGTATCCGGGTGTAGACGATGGTGGGATATTCCGGCCGGCAGTCGTGCCGCCCGTCAGGACTGTAGGCATCTTCTGACCGCAGACGCTTGTTGGCCGTGTATTTGTTCACCATGGAGTCCATGCACCCCGGCGAGATGCCGAAGAAGAGGCGTGGCTTGCCCAGCTTGCGGAAGTCGCGGAAGTCGCCGTGCCAGTCGGGCTGCGGCACGATGGCCACTTTCCATCCTGCCGCCTCTATCGCTCTTCCGATGACGGCGGCTCCAAACGCCGGATGGTCTACATAGGCGTCGCCGGAGAAGAGAATCACGTCGAGCTGTGACCATCCTCTCAGTTCCACCTCCTTCTTGGTGGTGGGGAGCCAGTCGCTGAGGCGGTGTTCGGCCATGATCAGGGCTCGCTTTCGGTTGCGGGCTCTTCGGCGGGCTTGTGTTCCTGGTAGAGGGCTATCAGGTTGGCCAGCCCCAGCGCTTTCATATCGGAGTGGTAGAGCACATCGAGGCACAGGTCGAGCAGGTCTTTGTCGTTGCCGCTTTCGGTGCTCAGTATGGAGCGCACGTTGAACCGGAGTTTGTCGAGCACGCTTTCATCGACGATACCGTTGCTGTCGACGAGATGCTCCAGCAGGTTGTATTTGGCCAGTGTGGCCAGATGGTGGTCGGTGACCTCTATCTTTCGGGTTCCCTTGCTGTTGGCTGTTATTTGGTAGGTCATATTCAGATGTTTTTGGGTTATTTCAGCAGATAGTTGAGAATGCCTCTCATCACAGCATTGCGGTCGGCTTCCCTGCAGATGCACTCGAAGGGGAAACCGATGGTGAACGTGCGGCAGTCGCGTCCGCTGTAGGCAACGGCTGCGCTTCGGCCGTCGGCGTATTGCAGGGCGCAGATGCTTTGAGCCGTGTGCTGCAGCACGTCGGGAGCCACGGCGGCATAGTGCTGCTCATTGAGGGTGCGGTAGGTGTCGAAGTTCATGCCCATGCCGCTCACGGTGCTGTTTTGCGTGCCCCGTGCGCTCCCGCCGTAGGAGAGGCGCAGCACATCGTTGAGGAAGCGTCGCTCGGTGGTCGAGGTCATGTCGCTTCCTATGTAGGCGCCGCTCGCCATGAGCCGGCCGCCCTTCTTGAGGTAAGCTTCCAAGTGCTGGCGCATCATGGCCGAGAAGGTCTTGTAGATGACGAGCGAGTGGCCGTCGTCTTTCTCGAGACCCAGCATGAGGTCCACGCAGTCGGCCTGGCTCAGTTTGGTGCGTCCCGACTCAACAGCCTCGCTGGAGACGCTGATGATGTTGTACTTGCCGGCCGAGTGGATGGCGGCGGCATGGATGCGCACCTGGTCGAAGTCGTTGCCGGCGATGAAACGGCCGGTAAGCTCGTCGGAGCAGAATCCAAGGGCATTCTCTCCCTCTCTGCCGCGCAGGTTGTTGTCGAACACCTTCTGCCGTCCTGCCCATCCCGGCATGGGGCCGTAGGTGACGCCGATGTCGTCGTCGAGGTCGAATCCTTTACGGTCGCCGGTATCGATGATGGAGGGCGAGGAGAGCCGGTGGAAACCGTTCACCACCATGACGGTGCTGGTGGCATGGGGCTGGTAGGCAGCCGAGAGCACCTCGGTGGGGAAACTCTCGCCGCCGTCGTTGGCGGCCGTCACCTTGAAGTGGTAGAGAAGTCCGGGCTGCAGGTCGATGGCGCACTGGTTGGTCTTGATTACGATGCCGTTGTCGAAACCGCCGTTGCCCACCGCCGTGTAGAGCACGTAGCGGGTGGGAATGGAGGTGGCCTCCTGCGGGTCGAGCACGGGGTTCCAGCTCAGCTTCACCCTTCCTTTCGATGTCATCTCCATCCTGAAGTTGTTGGGCGCAAGGGGCTGCACGGTGAAGGGTATGTCGTGCATGTCGCTCACAAACCGCAGAATGGTCTTGTAGACCGACCGTGCCAGGGTGAACCTGAAGTTGGGGTCGAAACCGTATTTCAGGTCGCCGAAGTTCTGGTGCGACATGGTCTCGAGTATGGCCGAGGGCACAGAGGGCAGACGGGTCTCACTGTAATTGCGGTCGTAGAGGGTGCGTTTGGTCCACTTGTGGAATTTGGTCTGCAAGTCGCGGTAGGCGCCGTCGAGCAGGGCTGTGGCAAAGAAGCGCGACACGTCTCTGGTCACTCCGCTGTTGAGCCGGCCGCCGTTGTGGTCGGTGGTGCAGATGGAGAGCGAGCCTACCAGCTCGTTGCCGCCGGTCTTGTCCCATCCGGCGTCGCTGTGTATGGAGAGCTGCAGTTCCAGCGGCACGCGCTTGCCCTGCGCATTGGGCACGAAGGGACTGCCTCCGGCGAGCCATGTGGCGAAGTAGGAGCGTGAGTTGAGGTCGTCGCGGTAGTCGTCCTTGCCTTTGAAGGGACTGTACACGGAGTCGGGCGCTCCGGCCCACTGTGCATAGTAGCGGGTGCCCTCGAGGGTGCGCGGCATTCCGCTGCTGGAGCCGCCGCGCGTCACATTGCCCATACCGCCGCCTATCCTCACGGCGTCGGCGGTCACGCAGCCGCCGCTGCGGCTGTAGTTGGT
>DGTB01000001.1 GCA_002394185.1 Bacteroidales bacterium UBA4347
CTAGCCTACTGAGCTAATACCCCATATGACTCTCATGAAATCGGATGCAAAAGTACAACCTTTTTTCAATATAGCCAAATATTTTTTAATTTTTTTTACAAAACGTTGATTTACAACGGTGATTTTTTATCAATGGATGTCCCAATTGAATCCCAGGAAGGGGTGCTGGCGGTCGAAATCCTGCTCTTTTGAGCGTTCTTGGAGACGCTTGATGCGCTTCATTCCCCATCGCCACATCATGACGTCGAACACCCAAAAGACCACCATCAGTACACCCGCCACCGCCACGCCGACGGTCACCTCGTCGTCGCTGCCTTCGGAGAGGACGCTGCTGACCATGAGGAGGGCGTCGTAGGTGNNTCTCGAAATCGGGTGCAAAAGTACAACCTTTTTTCGAACTGACCAAATTTTTTTGCAAAATATTTTCCACAACGCTGTATATCAGACGTTCCATGTGAAGCCGTCGAAGGGGCGCAGGCGGTTGAAGCCCTGTTGGCGCGAGCGCTGCTGCATGGTTTTGATGCGTTTCATGCCACGCCGCCAGAGACGGATGTCGAAGACCACGAAGATGACGAACAGCACGGAGCAGACGAGCGCGGCCACGGTGTTCTCGTCGCCGCTGCCGGCGGAGAGGTTGGAGGAGACCATGAGGAGGGCGTCGTAGGTGCCGTGGAGGAGCATGGGGTAGAGCAGGGCGTGGCTGAAGTGGCGGCGCTTGTTGGGGAGGTCGAAGCGGGCCAGCGAGAGATGGTAGCCCATGATGACGGCGAAGAGGAAGTGCGCCGGCACCGCCAGCAGGCCGCGCGAGAGGGCTATGGCCATGGCGTCGGTGCTGCCGACGACATACATCACATTCTCCACGCAGGCAAAGCCCAGAGAGAGGAAGACGGCGTAGACGATGCCGTCGAAATACTCGTCAAAGTGGGGGCTGCGCCAGATGACCCACATCAGGAGGGCGAACTTGCACAGCTCCTCGCTGAAGCCTGCCACGACATAGCCCGTGAAGAAGGCTCCCAGCACCGGCTCGGTGGGAGTGAAGATGGAGAGCACCATCTCCATGACCGAGGCGGGAATGACGCTCAGGCAGCCCACGAAGAAGGTCCAAAGGAGCTTGCCGATGGGTTCGGGTTGGTATTTGTCTTTCCGGTAGATGAAAAACAGCAGCAGAATGACAGGCAGCAAGGCCGCGATGAATGTGATGCTCATATTGTTGTTTCTAAGGTATGTGATTCGGGTTTATATAGCGACCCCTGGCGGGTGCCACGGCGTTCGAGTTCGGCCTCGACGAGGGCCGGTATCTCCTCGTTGCGCAGCAGGCGTCCGTCAGCACGGTGGAAGGAGCGTTCGGGGCAGGCCTGGAAGCGCGGCGGCACTTCGCCGGCCAGACGTTCGACCACCAGGTCGGGCCGCAGGCGTTCCAGCAGGTCGCATACCAGGGCGATGTACTCTTCGAGCGAGAACTGCAGCAGCGAGCGGCGGAAGGCCTCATCGCGGTACTGGCGTTCCATGGCGGTGCCTTTAAGTATCTGCAGCTGGTGGAACTTGATGGTGGTGAGGGGCAGGCGGTTGAGGATGGAGGCCTCGGCCAGGAGGTCTTCGCGGCTCTCGCCGGGGAGTCCGAGGATGAGGTGTCCGCCCACGGGCAGGCCGCGCCGGGCGGTGGCGCGGATGGCCGCCTCGGTGCAGGCGAAGTCGTGGCTCCGGTTGACGAGGCGGAGGGTGCGGTCGTGGCAGCTCTCGATGCCGTACTCCACAGCCACATAGTGCTCCTTGGCATAGTCCGCCAGGAGGTCGAGCACGGGTCCGTCCACGCAATCGGGACGCGTGCCCACCACCAGGCCCACCACCCCGGGGTGGCGCAGGGCCTCGTCGTAGCGCTCGCGCAGCACCTCCACGGGGGCGTAGGTGTTGCTGTAGGCTTGGAAGTAGGCCAGGTAGACCGCAGCCGAACGGTAGCGGCGGCGGTGGAAAGCGATGCCTTCGTCGAGCTGCGCGGTGATGGTGGGCACCCGCCGCAGGTAGGAGGGGCTGAAGGCCTCGTTGGTGCAGAAGGTGCAGCCGCCGGTGGCCACCAGGCCGTCGCGGTTGGGGCAGGAGAAGCCGGCGTCGATGGACAGCTTCTGCACCCGCGTCCCGAAACGCTGGCGAAAATAGTCACTATAAGCGTTGTATCGCACCTCGGTTTTCGTTATTTGGACTGCAAAAATACTATTTTTTTCCTATTCAAGGGGAGAAAATGATATTTTTTTTGTATTTTTGCATTTTAATATAATTGCATTATGGAACAACAACTGTTGATTTACAATACCTTGACCAGAAACAAGGAACTCTTCCGCCCCATCACTGAGGGGCGCGTGGGCATGTATGTGTGTGGACCCACCGTCTACGGCGACGGCCATCTGGGCCATGCCCGTCCCGCCATCACCTTCGATGTCGTTTTCCGCTACCTGACCCACCTGGGCTACAAGGTGCGCTATGTGCGCAACATCACCGATGTGGGACACCTGGAGCACGACGCCGACGAGGGCGAGGA
>DGTB01000029.1 GCA_002394185.1 Bacteroidales bacterium UBA4347
ACAATATAAGATATGCCGTATTAGGTACCTATCGGATAGGGTTTCGGGGGGTATGGGGGGGGGTAAAAATGGACCTTGGCCTGGAAATGCCAGGTTTGGCGGACAGGGCCGTCGGTGGCAGCGTCGCCGGAGCCCAGCGAGGCTTCGCCGGGACGCCCCATGAGCGTGTATTTGACGCCGAGGTTAAGCCATTGGCTCACGTTGCAGCGCACCACGGCCGAGGCCCTGAGGCCACGCCCTTGGAGCGAGGGGATGCTGAATGCGTATTGCAGGTTGCTTTCGCTGAGGGTGATGCGGGCATAATAGCCCCCAATGTTGTGCCACGTGGCCTGCAGGGCGGCTTGCCACCGGCCCTGGATGTAGCGCGCCTCCTGTGAGAGGAGCCACCCATGCTGACGGGCGGCCTGCTCGGCGTCGAACCACGAAAGGACGACGCGCGTGTTGAAACGCCACGGACCGTAGCTGAGGCGCACCTGGCCCTGCAGCAAGCTGCGGAGGGTCTCCTCGGCCAGGTAGGCGATGCTGTCGCTGCCGGGCACATTGCGCTGCTGGACACGGAGGGCATAGCGGAGGGCCACCTCGGCGTGGCGGCCCAGCGGACGGCCCAACTGCATGCGCAGCCACGAGCCCGCCGAGGGAGCATAGCTGCCATAGCGCAACGAGGGGAAACGATGGAGGTCGGCGGCAAGCAGCGCCGTGAGCCGGAAGGGCAGCTGCAGCTGGGCATCGAGCCCGACGCCCTGTTCGTTGCGCGTGGCGCCGAGGCTGTAGGCATCGGCATGGAGGTTGTGGTAGAGGGGGTCGTAGTGGCGGAGGGTGAGGCCGATGCTGTTGCCGCCGCCCAACGTCAATCGTGCTCCGCCCATGGCGGCCACACGGCCCGAGGCATCGATGGCGGCTTCGCCAAAGAGGAGCGTGCGCCCCGCCTGCCAGAGGGCGTCGAGGCCGAAGGTGGCGGCGCGGTCGCCGCGGAAGTAGTCCTGATTGTAGGCATAGTCGTGCAACTGCAAAGAGTCGTCGAGGAAAGCCGCGGCGGCGGTGAGGCCGAGGATGAGATTGCCGCGGCGGTAGGTGGCGTGGGCTCCGCCGAGCCATTCGCCGTCGGTACGCGAAGCAAACGCCGACACGTCCAGGCCGCGGGCAAGCCTGACAGTGGCCGCGAGGCCTTGCTGCCACCCCTCCTCATAGAAGGCACTGGCGGCACGAATGCCTGTAGCATAGCGCACGGGCGAGGCGCCCAGAAGAGCGAAGGGCGAGAAGCCCGTCCACAGGGTCACCCCCTGGCCAAACTGGAGGTTGTAGCGTCCGAAGACCAGCTTCTCCAGCCGGCCGATATTGTTCAGCGTCAGGCTGTAGCCGTAGAAGTTGCCTTTGCCCCATGGCTCGGTGGGGTCTTTGTCGCCACTCAACTGGAGGGCGACATGGTTGCCATAGGCAAAACGGTAGCAAAACAAGGCGCGGAGGTTGTCGCCATCGTAGTGGCCGTTGTCATAGCCATGGGCCTGCTCCACGGTGCCGCCCAGGCCTGTAACCAGTGTATGGTGGCCATGGGACAGCATCTCCCCGAGGGAAGGGAACCGGTGCTCCTCGAAGGGCTCGGCAGTCACCAACGGCGCAATGCGCGAGACAGACAGGCTGTCGAAACCGGGGACCATCAGCAGCTCCTTGACGGAAAGCAGTTGGCCATAGAGGATAATGTAATTACGCAAGGCTTTGATCTGGAAAGGGGAAAGAAACGGCACCGAAGATAGGGAGGCGGTGTCGTTGAGATTGGCGGGGTGGTCGGCATATTGCAACAGAATGTCGCTCAGCTCGGAAGCGTCGGCATCGGAGCCGCGCTCGTCGATCCACTGCTCGATGGCATCGTCCACCTGCGCCAGCGCCAGCGTCGGCATGGTCATCAACATTATCACTATCAGCCTGCGGATCAAAAGCATACAGCAAGCGATATTTGAGGGGTGAGACCAAGGACAGGATGGCTCTCGACGCTGATGTCGACGAGGTAGCTGCCATAGTAGACGCCGGCACCGGCGGTGACGGCAAGAGGAGCTGTGGCAAAGCCCGCACGGAAGAAAAGGAGTTGCCGGTAGCAGTATTCTGCTCCCAGACGCAGGCGCCAGCGCTCCTCGCTCTCGACCTCGACGAGGGTCAGCAGGCGCGGCACGGCGCGATAAGCCAGGCCGGCATGCATACGCCATGGGCGCACATCGTCCCACGGGCGTGTACCGGCCAAGGCCACAGCCTGCAGGCGGGGCGAGAAGGAGACACGGACCGTGGCGGCAGGGGAAAGCCACTGGCGGTTCTCGTAATGGCCGTCGCCAACGGCCTGGAGGAGATAGGTGGCCTGGACGCCGACCTCCACCCGGGAGTCAATCTTCATGGAATAGCCCAGCAGGGCTTGATGCTCGGCATAGTCGGCATCGCCGAAATGGCTGTAGCCGGCCAGCATGCGGCCCCTCTCGCCGAGGGCAAAGGAGGCGTCGAGACGGGCAGTGGCAAGGCCGGAGGTGACAAAGCCCGAGCGATAGCTCATGGCCACCTGACGGGCGTGCTCGTCGGGCACAAGGCATCCTCCCATAGCTCCGCTGCGGGCGGAATGGGGCAAGGAAACAAACTGAGGGGAAGCCTGGAAGGCAGGCAAAAGGAAAAGCAATGCTATGAGCGCACGTCTCATAGAACGCGCATCAGGCAGAGGTACTGACAATAGTGCCCTCGGCGACAAGGGCTTTGTAGGTCTTCTCGGCGGCGAGCTGCTCGGCAGCTTTGATGGAGAACTCGATGGCAGACTTCTGCGCCACGCCATCGATGCTGACAAGGCTCTCGTACTGGCGGCGGCTGGCGTGCCCCTGGACAAAGCTGCGCACCACCTCGAAGGTGACTTTGCGGCGGTTTTTCTGGCCCCAGTCGATGAGTTTGCTCTTGAAGTTCCAGTCGGTGGTGGCGATGGATTCGACATCGAGGTACGTGCAGAGGATTCGGTCGATCAGAACGCGGCGCGTGAACTTGTAGCCTTTGTCGATATACATGGCACCAACAAGCGCCTCGAAAGCGTCGCCGCCGATGGACTTGAAGCCTCCGGAATTATCGTGCTGATACTCGATGAAGGACACCAAGCCGATTTTGTCGGCCAGCTTGTTGAGACTGACACGGCTGACAATCTTGGAGCGCAGTACGGTGAGGAACCCTTCGCCCTGAAAAGGATACTTCTTGTAAAGGTAGTCCGCCACGACGGCACTCAACAGCGCATCGCCAAGATACTCAAGGCGTTCGTTATTGATACGATGGCCATTATGCTGTGCGGACAATGAGCGATGGGTGAAAGCGACATGGTACAGCTTCGTATGACGCGGAGTGTAACCAAGGATGTTTTTGAAAAAACTGTTGAATTCCTTGCTTTCGTTGTTCTTGCGAAAGAGGTGCATGACAATCAATACTTTCTGAAGGCGAGACAAACGTTATGACCGCCAAATCCGAAAGCATTGCTGATGGCAAAGTTGACTTCCCGCTGTTGCGCCTTGTTGAAGGTGAAGTCGAGGGAAGGAATCTGCGGGTCATCGTTGAAATGGTTGATTGTCGGGGGGACGACACCATTCTTAATGGTAAGGATGGTGGCAATGGCCTCGACTGCGCCGGCAGCACCAAGGAGGTGGCCAGTCATTGACTTGGTGGAGTTGATGGCAATCTTATAGGCATAGTCGCCAAAGAGCCCCATGATGGCCTTGGGTTCAGAGATGTCGCCGATAGGAGTCGACGTGCCGTGGGTGTTGATGTGGTCTACATCCGTCGGCTTCATGCCTGACTCTGCGATTGCCTCGCGCATAGCATTGATAACGCCGAGGCCTTCGGGGTGGGAAGCCGTGATGTGATAAGCATCGGCGGAGAGACCCGTGCCCGTAATCTCGGCATAGATATGAGCGCCACGGGCTTTGGCATGTTCCAGTTCTTCGAGGATGAGCGCACCGGCACCTTCGCCCAGAACAAATCCGTCGCGGTCACGGTCGAAGGGGCGCGAAGCGGTCTGGGGATCGTCGTTGCGTGTAGAAAGGGCGCGCATGTTGCCGAAACCGCCGATACCTGCCTCGACAACAGCACATTCCGAACCGCCGGCAATCATCGCGTCGACCTTGCCGAGACGGATAAGGTTGAAAGCGTCACCAATAGCCACGGCAGAGGTGGCACAGGCGGCGGTGGTGCTGTAGTTGGGACCGCGCAGACCATAGCGGATGGCTATCTGTCCAGCGCAGATATCAACGATAACCTTGGGAATCCAGTAGGGACTGAAACGAGGATTGCCATCGGAGAGAGCGAATTCGCGAAGTTCATCCTGCAGGCTTTTCACGCCGCCCATGCCGGAACCCCAGATAACGCCAAAGCGGTCCTTGTCGACATTGCTGTCGTCGAGGCCGGAATCACGCATGGCCTCTTCGACAGTAACCAAGCCATACACCGTATAGCCGTCGAGGAGGCGCATCTCTTTCTTGTCAAAGAAGTTGAGAGGATCGAAACCTTTAAGCTCAGAAGCAATCTGGCAACGGAACTTCGAGGCGTCGAAATGTGTTATCGGCCCGGCTCCGCTCACTCCTTTGACCAACGAGTCCCATAAAGCAGGGACATTGTTGCCTATAGGGGTGAGCGCGCCGAGACCTGTAACAACAACTCTTTTCAACTCCATATCGGGTTGTAGACGTCCTGATTGATAAGAAAAAGAAAACGTTGAGGCACAGCACAAGCTGTCGCATCAACGTTTCCTCAATAGAAGTTTTACTTCTTGTTGTTCTCGATGAAAGCGATAGCGTCGCCGACGGTGACAATCTTCTCAGCTTCCTCGTCGGGAATAGAGAGGTCGAATTCCTTCTCAAGCTCCATAATCAGCTCAACAGTGTCGAGCGAATCAGCGCCAAGGTCGTTGGTGAAGCTGGCTTCGGGAACAACCTGACTCTCTTCAACACCCAGTTTGTCGGTGATGATGCTGACAACTTTAGTAGCAATTTCTGACATTTTTCTTCAATTTTAATGTTAAAAACTGGCTGCAAAGAAACGAAAAATTTCTGATATAACAACACTTTTTAACATTTTTACATCTACACCCGAAGGTTAAACCACTGATATAAAACGGTATAAATTTTATAATTTTTTAACGAAACATATCCTTTTCGGCCAATTTTCAGACTGCTCGCGACCCCGTTTTTATCGTTTTGAAGCCCTCCTGCCTCGTCAAACCACCCGTCCAACGGCCACAAAACAGCGTCAACAACATGTATATCATTATCTTGCATATCTCATCACACATATACTTCCTCTGCTCCTATGCAGAGATGATGCAGAGCGGATG
>DGTB01000190.1 GCA_002394185.1 Bacteroidales bacterium UBA4347
TGTTCGCATATTGTTCTTATATTCCGGATATAAGAACAATATAAGAACAATATGCAAACAATATAAGAACGGCCGTATTCAGGGCCTATGCGAAGGGGTTGGGGTGGGTGTTTGAGCGGGCAAAGAGAGGGTCAGGACTGGCGCTTGGCCTTGGACAGGACTACCATGGTAACGGCACTGAGGATAAGAACAATGCCGAGGAAGAGACGCATGGAGAAAGGCTCGGAGAAGACGAACACGCCGATGAGGACGGCCGTCATGGGCTCGAGGGCGCCGAGAATTGCCGTGGGCGTGGAGCCGAGATACTTGGCGGCGTAGACCATCATCACCAACGCCATGATGGCGGGCACAACGGCGAGCCACGACACCCAGAACCACGCCGCAGGCGACGGCGGCAACATGAGCGCCTGGCCGCTGATCAGGGCATAGAGGACATTGCCCAGGGCACAATAAAACAAGACGTAAAAATTGATTTTGAACGACGACATCTGCAGCGGGCTCTTGTCTACGACAATGATATAAAGCGCGTAGGTGAATGCCGATACGAGCACCAGGACGATGCCGAGGAGGCTGAACGTAGAGCCGTCGTCGTTGAAAGAAAGCAAGGCCACACCGACCAGCGAGAGGGCTATGGAGAGGACGGTGAGCAGCGTCAGGCGTTCGCGGAAGACGAGGGTCATAATGGCCGCCGTCATGATAGGATAGGTGAAAAGGATGGTGGAGGCGATGCCGGAGGGCATGAGGTTGAAGGAGGTGTAGAGCGTGGTGGAGGAGAGGATGAAAAGGACGCCGAGGGCCGAGAGGGTGAGGAACTCGCGGCGCGACACGCGCAGGCTCTCCTTGCGGAACATCATCACCACGGCCACGATGACCCATGCCAGGCCGAAGCGGTAAAAGAGCACCGAGGGGATATTCATCCCCTCGGCGTATAGGAAGCGGGCTAACGGATTGGTGCCGTAGCACACCGCTGCGCCAATAGCGCAAAAGATGCCAATCAGTTTCTTATTCATCAATCGGGCTGGTCGTCGTAGAAGGCGTTTTTAGTCATGGTGCCGTCGGCACGCATAGTATAGGAAGAAGCTTCGCGGGAGTTGGAGGGGCGGCCTTCGTAGAGTTCGCCGTCGGCGTAGGCGGTGGCGGGCATGCGCTGCACCACGTCGGCGCCATTGGGATTGTTGCGCAGCAGATTGTGGATGTAGGCGATACGCTCGGCGGCGGTCTTCACGTCATTGTCGTTCTCGAAGGCGCTGCGGGCGGGATTGGGGGCAACCTGGGCGACAGGCTCAGACATGGGAGCCGAAGCGGGCTTGACGGGCTCGGGCTTCACAGGAGCAGGCTCTTCGAGGGTGTCGACGAGGTGGATGTCCTCCACCATGGCGTCGGCAGCAGCCTCGGCAATCTTCACGACCGGGGCGGCAGCCACGGGCTCCTCCTCTTCGAGGGTGTAGACATGCTTCTCGGGAGCGGGGGCGGGAGTGGCCACAGCGGCGGCAGGAGCCATCATCTCGAGGGGACGGAAGATATCGGTCACGGACTTGGGCTCGGGGGCGGGCTCCTCCTTGTGGATTATCACGGGCTCGTCGACCATGACGGGCTCGACCTTGGCCACAGGCTCAGGTTTGGCGGCGGGTTCTTTATCCTCAGGCAGTTTGATGACCTTGGGGGCATCGGGAATGACCACATTCTTTTCAAAACCCGTGGCGATGAGGGTCACCTTGAGTTCATCGCCGAGGGTATCGTCGGCGCCAGCGCCCCAGATGACGTCGGCAGTGCCGTCGGTCTTGTCGAGGATATAGTCGTTGATTTCGCCCAGCTCCTCCATGGTAATCTCGTGCTCGGAAGAGTAGGAATAATAGATGAGGACGTTCTTGGCGCCACGGATATCGTTGTCGTTGAGGAGCACACTGGTAGTGGCGGCCTCGATGGCGTCGTGGGCACGGTTCTCACCTTTGCCGGAGCCGGCGCCCATGAGGGCTGTGCCGCTGTTCTCCATGACGGTGTTGACATCCTGGAAGTCGATGTTCACATAGGCATCGACAGTGATGATTTCGGCAATACCCTTGGCGGCAGTGAGCAACACATCGTTGGCCATACCAAAGGCCTGGGAGAGTTTGAAGTCGCGGAAAGAGAGCAGTTTGTCGTTATTGATGACGAGGATGGAGTCGACATGCTTGCTGAGTTCGACGATACCGGCCTCGGCCTGCTCGCGGCGACGGCGACCCTCGCTGGAGAACGGGAGGGTCACGATGGCAACGACGAGGATCTTTTTGGTGTCGTTGTTGTCAAGGTCGATGCTCTTGGCGATTTCGGCAATGACGGGTGCGGCGCCGGTGCCGGTGCCACCACCCATACCGGCGGTGATGAAGAGCATCTGGGTGTTGTGGGCGATGGCATCGCGGATGTCGTCGGCCTTGTCGAGGGCAGCCTGGCGGGCACGCTCGGGCTTGTTGCCGGCGCCGAGGCCGAGGTCGCCCAGAGGGATCTTGTTGGGCACGGGCGAGGAGTTGAGAGCCTTCATGTCGGTATTGCAGACGATGAAGTCAACGCCCGTGATGCCCTGGCGGAACATGTGGTTTACGGCATTGCCACCACCGCCGCCGACACCAATGACTTTGATGTAGGAAGACTGGCCTTTGGGCGAGTCAAAAGTGAAAATTGCATCTTCTTCCATGTGCTTATATATTTCTATCTTATTGAATAAGAATTCGTTATTAATAACCGCTTAAAAAATTCGGCAGTATAAAATTACTAATTTTCGTTCAAATACCAGTACAGACTAACGTTTAGTTTTCAACAACTTATGCACATCAGTCGTCAATCCCCTCATCGAAGACTTTCTTGAAGAAGCCGGTGATGGTTTTTTCGAAGGTGCCGGAACCATTCTTAGGCTTGTTCTTTTTGGCGGGTTTGTCGGGTACTGCCTCGGCGACAGGGGTCGGGTCCTCACTGGGTTCCACGCCCATGTCGGCGAAGATGTCGATCTTGCTGTCGGCGACGGGCTTCTCCTCTTCGACGGGCGCTTCTTCGCGCTCCATTTCGGCCTGCTCAAGACCGTAGAGGACGAGTCCGATACCAGTGGCATACATAGGATGCGCCAGCTCGGCGAAGGAAACGCTGTCGGGTTCAAGGTGCTCGTTGGGGATGCCAATGCGAGTATCGGCGGTGGTGATGAGTTCGCAGAGCTCCTTGATGTTCTTCAGCTGTGCGCCGCCACCGGTGAGCGCCACACCGGCAATGAGTTTCTTGTCGAAGCCGGAGAGCTTGATTTCGTAGTCGACCTGTTCAAGAATCATCTTGGTGCGGGCGTTGATGATACCGGCAAGGGTCTTGACATAGATTTCGCGCGGGGCCTGGCTGCGGATACCCGGAATGGATATGACATCGTTTTCGCTGACAGCCTGAACAAGGCAGGAGCCGAACTTCACCTTGAGGCTCTCGGCCTGCTTCTTGAGGATATTGCATCCTTCGCGGATGTCGTTGGTGATGGCATTGCCCGCAAGGGGCAGCACGGAGGTGTGGCGGATGATGCCATCGTGGAAGATGGCGATATCGGTGGTGCCACCTCCGATGTCGACCATGGCCACGCCGGCGTCGCGGTCGCTATCGTCGAGGACAGCCTTGGCGGAAGCGATGGGCTCGAGGACGACGCCTTTGATCTTCAGGCCGGCATCCTGAACGGCATACTTGATGTATTGCAGATTCTGGACATTGGCAGTCACCATGTGGAAATTGGCCATAAGATTCTTGCCTGCCACACCCACGGGCGACACTTCGCGGCTCAGGGGCTCGCGGTCGACAATGAACTGCTGGGGGAAGATGTGGATAATCTCCTCGCCGGGCTCAAGGAGGGTGTTGTACTGTTCCTTGATGAGTCGTTCGACATCCTCCTGTTCGATAAGGCGATGGTCGGCCGGAATCATGACACTGCCCTGGCTGGGGCGCGACTTGATGTGCTGACCGGCGATGCCGACCCATACCTCGTCGATGTCAACATCGGCCTGGTCGGCGGCCTCGGTCACAGCGCGACGGATGGAATCGGCGGTGTCGGAGACATTCTTCACCACACCATGTTCCACACCCTTGCTATCGGTCTTGCCGAAGCCTAAAATTTTCACTTTACCATTCTCGCCACGCATACCGACGAAGCAAGCGATCTTGGTGGTACCGATGTCGAGTCCTACAATGATTTCGTTTTCCATAATGCTATTCATATTTTGATTTATTTTTTCTTACAAACAACTTGCCCCTTGAACTTAAGGCTGATTCTGGAATAGGTGTCCCAACCGGCGCGGGGCATACCTTTGCGGTAGAAAGTGAGGAGGTTGGAGAATTTGGCATCAAGATCGTCGGCCGAGCCCAACTCGACAATTTGGTCGCCCACTTTGGGAACCATCATGATGTCGCCATCGCGCTCGATAAAGATTTGGTCAATCAGCGGCCCATATTCATTCTCGCCGTCGAGGAACGACGCCACCTTCCAGAGGGCCACGGTTTGTGCGTTGAGGCTGTCGCGTCGCAAAGGTTCCGTAAAATTGCCCCCAGCGACAAGGACATCGCAGTAGCCAGTGGTCGACGGCGGGAAGATAGCGCCATCGGAATCCATGTAGAATTCACGATTGCCATAGTAGAGGCGCATGATGGGTCGGCGCTGGTCGGCACGCACCACCACCTTGCCACCCACACTGACAGAGGCCGACACATTGGCCAGGTAGGGCACGCGGCGAGCTATGGCAGCCACACGCTGGCAGTCGACATTCTTCACGCTGAGCTGTAGCAGGTTGGGCATACGTTGCAGGACGGTATCTTTCACCGCCTGCTGTTCAACAAGCTGAGGAGTGTCGCCATAGCGAATCATCACCTCTATGCCCTTGACCTGCGAGCGCGAACGAACCACATTGGCCACAAGAACCAACACGGCGAGCACCACGGCACTCAGCACGATGAGCATAATCTTGGTGTGACGTTTCAATGGTTTCATAACATATTCTCTCTCAAAACAGTTTCTAAACGGGGCACCAGCCGGTCAATGTCGCCGGCGCCAAGGGTCAACACCACATCGGGGCATAGCGCCGGAACAAGCTCGAGCACCTGGTCCGGGGTGCAAAGATACTTGGACATGGTCTCCATCTTACGCAGCACCATGCTGGAAGTAACTCCCAAGATGGGTTTTTCGCGGGCAGGGTAGATGGGCATCATGATAACCTCGTCGAGTGTCTGCAGCACTTGGGCAAAGTCATCGGCGAAGTCACGAGTACGCGAATAGAGATGAGGCTGGAAGATGCCCACCACGCGCTTACCCGGATAGAGGAAGCGGACCGCTTCGATGGTAGAGCGGATTTCATTGGGATGATGGGCATAGTCGTCAATATACACCAACTCCTTCTCACGGATACGGTAGTCGAAACGGCGGCGCACACCGGCGAAAGACTTCAGGCCGTTGCGCAACTGGTATTGGTCGAGGCCACAGCGGAGAGCCACAGCGGAGGCAGCGACGGCGTTTTCGACATTGACCAGAGGGGCGCCTTGCAGCTCGAGATCAAAGAGCACACCGTCAGGGGTGCGGAGGTCGAAAAAGAGGTTGCCATTGTAATTGCGGACATTGATGGCATAATAGTCCGCCTCGATGCCTCGAGCGGTATAGGTGGAGCAGGGAGTGTGGAGCGTGAAGGACGAAGCGTGATGGCCTCCTTCGTGATGATGGTGTTCATGCTCGTGGTCATGATGATGTGCGCCATACTCGACAAAAGGTTCGCCATTGTCCCTGACAAAGATACCCTCTTTAAGGAAAAGATGGCCGTCGGGTTCAACCTGATTGGCAAATTGGAGGTAGGCTTCCATCATGTGCTCATGGGTACCGTAGATGTCGAGATGGTCGGGGTCGGTAGCCGTGATGACCGCCATATAGGGGTACAGCTGAAGGAACGAGCGGTCATACTCGTCGGCCTCCACCACGACGTATTCACTCTTAGGATTGACAAGAAGGTTGCTATCGAAATTTTTGCTGATGCCGCCAAGAAAAGCGCTGCATCCGCAGGGAGCATTGGAGAGAAGGTGGGCAATCATGGTCGTAGTAGTGGTCTTGCCATGACTGCCTGCAACGGCGATACAGCGTTTACCTCGCGTCACCTCTCCCAGCACCTGCGAGCGTTTCTCCATTTTAACACCACGTTGCTTGAGGGCTTTGAATTCGAGCGTTTCCTCAGGGACAGCGGGTGTATAGACCACAAGGTCGACCTCGGATGGAATGAGGTCGGGATTATCCTCAAAGTGGATATCAATGCCTTCGGCACGGAGTTCATCGGTGAGGGGCGACGGAGTGCGGTCGTAGCCACAGACCTTGTCGCCACGCCGGTGGAAGAAGCGCGCCAAGGCGCTCATGCCGATACCTCCGATGCCAAGGAAATAGTAATTCATTTAGTGTCGGTTTTAATCAATTTCTCAATCTGGTCCACAATCTTATCGGCAGCACCGCGTACAGCCATCTTGGAAATAGCAGCACGCATGGATGCCTGGCGTTCAGGGGCATCAAAGATGTCCTTGACGGCTGCCAGGCCTTGACTGTTGCAATCCACATCCTTCACCATCATTGCTGCACCGCGATCTACAAGTGCAAGAGCATTCTTGGTCTGATGGTCTTCAGCCACATTGGGCGACGGGATAAGCACCACGGGTTTCCCCACCAGACAAAGTTCGCTGATGGCAATGGCACCGGCACGCGACACCACAATATCGGCCGCCGCATAAGCCATGTCCATACGCTGGATAAACTGGTGAACTTTCACCCATTGCCCCACCTGTGCTTTTTCGACAGCAGCAACAGCCTCGTTGTACATCCAGCGGCCAGTTTGCCAAAGGAGCTGGATTTTATTTTCACGGAAGAAGTGCAGGTGGTTGATGATCATCTCGTTGATACTGCGGGCACCAAGACTGCCACCAACCGAAAGGAGCACACGGCCTTCGAGGTCAAGGCCAAAATGCTGGCGACCTTCGACCGAGGTAACAGTCATCTGCTCAATATCAGCACGCACAGGATTACCTGTGAAGACAATCTTCTCCTTGGGGAAGAACCGCTCCATTCCATCATAGGCCACACATATTTTCTCTGCCTTACGGGCCAACATCTTATTGGTCAAACCTGCGTAGGAATTCTGCTCCTGAAGGAGGGTTTTGTAGCCCATGGAGGCCGCTGTCTTGAGAGTGGGTTCGCTGGCAAATCCCCCGACCCCAACAACAATATCGGGGGCGAAATCGGAGATAATACGCTTCACCATACTACGGCTTTTCATGATGCGGAAAGGCAGTTGGAGATTCTTCACAATATTGGCAGGAGTCAATTTGCGCTGAAGGCCGGCGATGGGCAGCCCCACAATCCTATAGCCGGCAGCAGGCACCTTCTCCATCTCCATGCGACCCTCGGCACCGACAAACAGGATGTCGGCGTCATTCCAACGAGCTTTAACGGCGTTGGCAATTGCCACTGCGGGGAATATATGTCCGCCGCTACCTCCTCCACTGATGATTATCTTCATATTATATATTGTTTTTTTCGGTTACATTTTCTGTTTTATTCACTCTTTTCTTCCTGTTCCACGGGGAAGCCTTCAGCAGGAGTGCCCGAATCGGACTCAGAAGCCGCCCCCGCTTCGGCGAGTTTCTCCTGCCGCTCTTTATCGTATACATCCGCCGCTACAGACTGGATAACTCCCAGGCCACAGCCAAGGAAGAGATATGCTGTACCTCCGTAAGAAATAAACGGCAGAGTTTGACCGGTAACAGGCAGCACTCCAACTGCCACACACATATTGGCCAGTGCCTGGAGATAAATCATGGTGCCAAACCCAGCCACCGCCAAAGCCCCAAAGCGGCCTTTGCAACGCCAGGCGAGGCGTATGCAACGGAAGTAAAAGAAACTATATAGAATCAATACGATAATACCTGTCAACAATCCAAGTTCCTCAATGATGATGGCATAAATAAAGTCATTATGAGCCTGAGTCATAAGGCGCGCATGAACTGTATTCCCCGGACCGACACCGAAGAAACCACCGCGGGCTATTGCCATGCGAGCCATGTTCTCCTGGGAAAGTTCGTCAGGATTAGGTTGGAGCCACGAGTGGATACGATGCCCCCACGTAGTGGAACGTTCGAGCAGCTGCTCGGTCTGCACGGTTTGCTCGCCAAGGCTCTTGTCGTACCTTACATAGGTTACACCAAGTCCGACAACAACAACCAGCAAGCCTGCAAGCAGCAACCGCCACCACCATTTGCGGTTCACACCTCCAAAAATCATCATCAGATAGCATGACATAAAGATAAGCGCAGCTGTAGAAAAATTCTCTGGAAGCACCAAGACCACCACACCAACAATGTAGACAAGTAGAGAGAGGAATGTGCCAAGGTCATCGGTATGGTCTTTTTTAAGTGCCAGTTGACGCGCCACAAAGAGCACCAGCATCACCTTGGCCACCTCGGAAGGCTGGAACTGGCCCACCACAGGCAGACGGAACCAACGGCCACCCATCATCAACACCACAGCCAGCAATACCACAGATATCCAAAATCCCATTACAGCAAAACGCGAAAAGAACCGATAGTTGACATGTGAAGCCATAGCCACTACGCCCCATGTTGCAATGACAATGACAAGATGTTTCAGGAAGAGTCCCGTAGGCCATCCTCCACCTGCATTGGAGTAGGCAAACAGTCCAATCGAGCTATATACCTCCACCAACGAGATGATACTGAGCAGCAAGAACACTACCCATATCGTACGATCGCCCCGGAATATTTTCGACACTTTCATAACTAAAGTTCATTTACTTCGTGACGGAAAGCCTCTCCCTCGTCCTCAACATCAGTGCCGTTGTCACAAGCTGGCGAATAGAGAACCTTGACATCATCGGCTTCATAGCGGTAGGCTTTCTGCAAGGCCGCCGCCATCGAGGGACAAGCCTCTATGGTAGGTATTACCCCAGTAAAGGTTTTGCGCAAACACTCACTCTCGCCTCCCACCACCAGAAGCATCCTTACCTTGCGAAGCGCGGGAGGAACAAGACGGCTATAGTCAGCGGATTGACGAGGAGAATCCGCAATCCAAATAATACCACCCTGTGTACTTTCAAGGGCATACCATGTGGCGTTGATGGAACGCGAAGCTGCGTCATTGATATATTCACGGCCACGGACACGTGCAACAAATTCCATACGATAGCGAGTCTCTTCGAGTCGTTTGAAGCAGTCGCGAAGCGAGGCATTGCGCATAGCTTTCAGGCGCTGTGTGTCAATGCCTGCCAGTCCGGTGTGGATTCTGTCGCGGCCCTGTTTGGCCAAAGTTTCTATTGTCATAACGATGAGTTGGTATATTGTTTATTGTTTGTTTATCGCAGTTTAAGGGTCATTAGCGTGAAAATAGCCAACAAAATGGCGATGATGATGAAGCGGATGACCACCTTTTCCTCTGCCACACCCTTCTTTTGATAGTGATGGTGAAGCGGAGTCATAAGGAAAGGACGTTTCTCAACAGGCACCGACTGGCTTGGTGGAAGTTTGTGTCGCCGACGATAGTACTTGCAGTATGATGTCTGTATGATAACAGACAAGTTCTCCACCACATAAATGCCACAAAGTACGGGAAGAAGAAGCTCTTTCTTGATGAGCACGGCAAAGACGGCGATGATACTGCCGATGGAAAGCGAACCCGTATCGCCCATGAATATCTCTGCCGGATGAGAGTTAAACCAGAGGAAGCCAAGAGTAGCACCGACAAAAGCCGTGCTGAAAATAGCCAGCTCGCCGATATTGGAAAGGTACATGATATTGAGATAGCCAGCCATGACAACATTACCGCTCACCCATGCAAGGATTGCCAAAGCGCCTCCGTTAACAGCCGCCACACCTGTGGCGATACCGTCGATACCGTCGGTCAGATTGGATGCATTACTGATAGCTGTGACAATGAATATAATAATAAGTACATAGACCACCCAGACGAGGTCACTTGCCCAATCGCCCATCCACGTGACAAGCCACGCATAGTCGAACTCATTATTCTTCACAAAAGGAATGGTAGTAGAGGTGGAACCCGAAATAGCTGGATGATGTATAATCAACAATCCCACAACAAGCCCCAGCAATACCTGTCCCAGCACCTTGTATTTACCAGGAAGCCCAGCCTTGCCCCGTGTTTTCTTCAGGTAGTCATCCAGAAAACCTATCATACCCATCCATACCGTGGTGCCGAGCATGATAAGCACATAAATGTTGTCGAGCTTGGCAAAGAGCAGGGTGGGGACAATGATGGCCGCAAGAATAAGCAAGCCTCCCATGGTGGGCGTCTGGCTCTTGCGGGCCGCGCCCTCCAGGCCTAATTCGGTGCGTACCTCGTCCATCATGCCCATCTTGTTCTTCATCCAGCGAATGAAACGCTTGCCAAAGAGCAACATAATGAGCAAAGAGGTCACCATGCTGGCGGCAGCCCTCACAGAGATGTATTGCAGTACTCCTGTGCCTGGTATATCGAGTACCTTGTCAAACCATTCGAATAGATAGTATAGCATAGCTCTTAAACATTAATCTTTAATTATTTACCTTACCTAATTCCCGTCCCACTTCCTCCACGTCGTCAAAGTGGCTCCGCACGCCGTTTACTTCTTGATATTTCTCATGCCCCTTACCTGCAATGAGGATAATATCTCCCTCACGAGCCATCATACATGCGGTACGGATAGCCTGACGACGGTCGGTGATACGAACAGTGCGACTCAGTTGCTGGGGGGTAAGGCCGGCCTCCATGTCGTCAAGAATGCTTTCTGGCTTCTCTGTACGAGGATTATCGGAAGTTAAAACCAGCTTGTCGCTACCCTTCGATGCAATCTGTGCCATCTCGGGGCGTTTTGTGCGGTCGCGATCGCCTCCACAGCCCACCACGGTGATAAGTTGCTGTGTCGGACGGCGGATGGCGTCAATAGTGGAAATGACATTCTGCAAAGCATCGGGAGTATGGGCATAGTCAACTATAGCGGTGACTCCACGGCCATTCACATACTGAAATCTCCCAGGAGCAGGCTCAAGCGTGGAAAGCAGGCGTGCCACCTCGTCCTCGGAGGCACCACACAGCACAGCAGCGGCATAAATAGCCATCAAGTTATATGCATTGAAACGACCTACCAACCGGCACCACATCTCATGACCGTTAATCTGCATGTGCATCCCCTCAAAGCTTTCTTCTATTATCTTGCAATGGAAGTCTGCCATCTGATTGAGAGCATAGGTAGAGACCTTGGCACGAGTGTTCTGTACCATCACGCGACCATTTTTGTCGTCAATATTCACCAAAGCCCATGCACTTGCAGGCAAACCATCAAAGAACCCCTTCTTGGCGGCAATATAATTGGCCATGGTCTTATGGAAATCCAAGTGGTCATGGGTAATGTTACTGAAGATGGCTCCTGCGAACTCCACACCGGCAATACGATGCTGCACCACAGCATGTGAACTCACCTCCATAAAGCAATAGTCACAGCCAGCATCCACCATACGTCGGAGCAGCTGGTTCAGTTCCAATGCGTCGGGAGTTGTGTGCCCCGTAGCCAACTCTTCTTCATCTATCTTGTTGACAATAGTGGAGACCAACCCCACATGATACCCCAATTGGCGGAACATTCTGTGCAACAAGGTAACCGTTGTTGTCTTACCATTGGTACCCGTGATGCCAATCAATTTCAGCTTCTTCGAAGGATGTCCATAGAAATTGGCAGCCATTTCGCCAAGGGCCCTACTGCTATCCTCAACAATGACATAAACAACGCCTTCCGGTGCATCTGCGGGCACATGCTGGCACACCACAGCAATAGCTCCGGCCTTTACCGACTGGGCGATGAAGTCGTGTCCGTCGACCTTCGTGCCCTGCTGAGCCACAAAGAGAGTGCCCGCAGAGACTTTGCGCGAGTCGAACTGAAGGTCTTTCACCTCCTGTGCCACATCGCCCTGAATTCTGCAGTCTACTCCTTGAATTATATCTTTCAGTTTCATAATATCCGTTTCTATTTCAAATTCAACACAACCGTTGCTCCATTCTTGGCAGCAGAGCCTCCCTTGGGTTGCTGCGATGTTACCTTGCCATACCCACTTACACGCGCCCGGAATCCCATAGAGCGCAACAACGCCACCGCATCCTTTGCCGTCATGCCATAACAATTGGGGACACGTCCTTCAACCGGCTCATATGGCACATAGCCTCCTGGCAGCGTGTCGTTGGCTGCGCGGTAGTAAACCCACTCGCTGCCCGGGTCGGAAGTGACATATTGCTGTCCAATCAGCCCATACACCTCTGACAGGGCGCGCTGATTGCCCTTTTCAACCACAGGCTTCTGCATCGCCTTGTTGCTGTCGGCTTGGAGTCGGGCGTTGACCGATTCACCCAGATCCTTATCTATGGCCACCACACAGTCGGCAATACTCTTCACCACCTGGCCCGCCTGCCATCCGTAGGCATAGCTGTGCTCCACAAGGGCTATGCATGTATACTTGGGGTTATCCGCAGGGAAGAAACCGGCGAAAGAGGCATCGTAAGCGCCATGGCTTTTGGCCGTACCAGTCTTTCCGGCCAGCAGATAGGTCTCACTCTTCAAATGATGCCCCGTACCACCATTGTTCACCACACCCGTCAGCATGTCGCGCAACATTTTCGCCTTCTGCGAATCGAACGCACGATTGTTTATCACCACTGGGTTTATCTCGCGGCGCCGTCCCTTACTGTCGATTATAGCACGGCAGAACAACGGCTTCACCATGCGTCCACCTCCTGCCAGGGCATTATAGAATGTGGCCAGCTGCAAAGGATTGATGGCCGTGGAGTAGCCATAACACAAACGCGTGAAATTCGACACAGGTAGCATGTCCTTGAAAATATAGGAATCATTCTGGCCCGCCACGACATCGGGATTCAACTTCTCATAAGGGAATACCTCCAGCATCAAACGCCGCAGGGTGTCGGAGCGTCGCGCCATACGATAGTATTTCCAACCCAGCTCCACCATACCGACATTCGACGACTGCTCGATGATTTCCCTGACATTGAGCGAATCCCTTACGCGGCCTTCCTTGTCCTTCACGCGGTGGTCATCGTCCACCTGTCCATCCTTGCGTCCTCCGCTGTAATTCTTGCTTCCCACCCTGAACAGCATGCCCGTGTCTATCGTGATGGCTGGATCGTTCAGCATCGCCGTAAGGACCACACTTTTGAATGTGGAACCGGGCTGATACCGGTCGCTGACTGCCACATTGCGGTCTCGGACCTCCATGAATTCATGGCTCACCGTATCCCAGGCCAGATTGGCGCAGGCCAACACATAGCCTGTCTCGACCTCCATCAGAATGGCGCATCCTGATGTACCGTTATACTGATGCAGAGCCTTGCGAAGCGAACTCTCTGCTATATCCTGATAGCGGGTATCGATGGTGGAAACAATGCTCAGACCGTCCACCTTGTTCTGTACCACGATGGTATCCACTCGATCGTTGTCTGTGCGCTGAGGCACCTCTTTGCGTTCTCTCGGTTCGTCGGGCAACCAGATACCCTTCGTCAGTCGACGACAGTTGAAGATACCGTCCTGGCCGCGCAGAACGGAATCGTAGGCTCCTTCCAATCCTGTATAGGTACCCTTGTTCAAAGCATTCTGGAAGCCGATTGTGTTCTCTGCCATATTGCCATAGATGTGCGCCCGCACCTGGCGGACCACACTCTGTCCATCCACCTGTTTCACCACTCCCACTCGCCAGCCCGGCAAACGGCTGATGGAAAGCCATGTCGAATACGGTATCCTCCTTTCCACAAGGAAACAACGACGGGGCTTATCCTTGGCTCGTTCCGTGGCAATGCGGTTCCTGTAGTAGGCTGCATCGTGTGTCGACGACACATCGCTCAGCATCTGGCACACCGTGTCCAGATACTGGTAGAAACACGAATCAGGTATTCCACTCTCCACAGGTACACCCTTCGAATTGAGTTTCTGCTTTCCTTTCTCCATTTCGATGGTATCAAGCAGGTCCAAATAGAAATCGCATTCTGTCACTGTGGTGGCCAGAATTTTGCCGTCGCTGGAATAGATGATGCCCCTGCGTGCAGGATCCGTGCGAAGGCCGGCCTCGCGCTTCGAGCCCCGTGCCCGCCATTCGTCTCCATGCACCCATTGTATATTTACTATACTCACTATGATGGCTATGCCGCCAACCAACGTCAGCAGCAGGTAAAAGGCAGTCATGCCTTTTGTCATCCGTGTGTCTTTATCATTTTTCATTTCTCATTCTTAACTCTTAATTCTTAACTCCTAATCCTCTATCTCATACGGCGGCCCGCTGGTAATTCCCACTCCACTCTCGCCAAGGTCCTCCGCTATCTGCGATATCTTCACACTCTTCTGATACTGTTTCTGCATCTGTATTCTATGCTCTCGCAGGTCGTCGATACGTTCTTGCGAGGCAATCTTCTCCCGGCTCAAACTCTCCACCTTGTATCGGTTCGCCACAATCAGCAACAGGAAAAGCAAGCACAGCAACATCAGAGGTATCTGTTTCAGCACCAGGCGGTCGGATAATATATCGCCACCCAGCACCTTCGACACTCCTTTGGCCACCTTGTCCGACTTCAGCGACTTGCGCGGCGACTCTTCCTTTGTGGCCTCCTGCTCTGTCTCGACCTCAGGCTCCGGTTCCACAACGGCTGCGGGCTGTTCCACTTCCTTGCCGTCCAGACCCTCTTCGGTCACCTTCTCCCTAAACCTGTTTCCCATATATTAATACTATTTTACTTCATTTTTCATTTGCACCCTCTCCCCCACTCTCAATCGTGCACTCCGCGCCCGGCTGTTTCTCATCAACTCTGCCTCGCTGGCCTGCACAGCTCCGCGGCTCACCATCTTCATCGGTGCCAACACATTCCCATAAAAATCCTTCTCCAACTCACCCTCAAAGTTACCGCTCTTCATGAAGTTTTTCACCAGGCGGTCCTCCAACGAGTGATAACTGATCACCACCAGCCGGCCACCTTCTGTCAGCACCTCGCAGGCTTGCTGCAGCAGCGCCTTCAGCGCATCCAGCTCGCCGTTAACCTCGATGCGCAACGCCTGGAACAGCATTGCCAGATACTTGTTCTCCATGCCCCGGGGCAGGTGGCGCGACACAGCCTCCTTGAGATCAGTGGTGGTAACGATGTCTTTCTCTCCGCGAGCCTTGACGATGGCACGAGCCATCTGCCTTGCATTGGGCAACTCGCCATAGAGCTTCAGCACACGGGTCAGTCCCTCCTCGTCCAAAGTGCCGACAAGGTCACGGGCCGTCACCTCGCCTCGACGGTCCATCCGCAGGTCCAATTCGCCTTCCATACGGGTGGAAAAACCCCTCTCAGCCACGTCAAACTGGTGACTGCTCACCCCCAGATCTGCCAGTATACCATCCACACTCCTCACTCCATACATCCGGAGGAAATTCTTCAAATGACGGAAATTCTCGTTAATCAGCGTAAACTGCCCCTTGCTTTCCACTTTCCACTCCCCGCTCTTCACTCTCGCAACCGCATCCTCATCCTGGTCGAATGCCAGCAGCCGGCCACCCTCTCCAAGTGCCTCCAATATGGCACGGGAATGCCCGCCGCCGCCAAACGTGACGTCGACATACGTACCATCCTCCCTCAGGCGCAGCCCTTCAATGGCCTCGCCCAACATCACAGGTACATGATACTGCTCAGTGGTGGCTGTTTTATGATTGTTCTCTTCCATCGTTCGACCGGTTTTCACTCTGCGGGCTCACCCGCCCCAGCAGCTCCTCAGCCATGGTGGCAAAGTCGCCGCTGTCTGCGTTCATCTTGTCGTAGGCCTCGCGGTCCCAGAGCTCTATGAACTTGCCGGTCGATTGAAGAACAATCTCTTTCGCTTTCGCTATCACGTGCTTCTGCTCCGCAGGCACCAACAGTCGGTCGTTCGAGTCCAACTCTATCACGTTGCCTTCCGTCAACTTGCGGAGCACGTTGCGCTCCTTGAGATTGTAGGAATTCAGCTTCTCTTGCAATTTCTCCACTTCCTCCCTGAAACTGGCGTATGTCCACAGCTCCAAACACTCGGCATAGACACTCTGGCGTATCACGAAACGACCGTCCTCAGTCTCCAACTGCCTCTTCAGCGCAATTGGGAACTTGAAGCGACCGTTCGAGTCCACCTTACAGTATTCTTTTCCAAGTATTAAGGCCATTTTTACCTACTTTTTTTCAGGGTGTAAAATTACGAAGAAATTTCCAATTTCTGCCAAAAAAATCCTTTATTTGTTTTTTTTAACCATTTTTTGTTGTTCATAACCCTAAACGAAAAACTCAAAAAAAAGTTTCATCACCCCTCAAAAAAATTTCGGCTTTCCCCAAAAATCAGCCCTTTTGGCACGAATCGACCGCGCAACCGCCCCGTCGTTTTCCGGCGAACTCCTTTGTTGAAAACTTTTTCCATTCTCATAATGTCCTCCCCTCGCCACCGTCACCTCCCGACGACATCCGGGCAGGGAACAAAAAAAATTTGGCCACACCCAAAAATATGATTATATTTGCACCATGTAACGATAGCCTTACACAAAACAAAAACAACTCATAATGAAACGATTAGTACTCACTATCGCTCTTTTGATATGTCTGCTTCCATTGCGAGGACAGTCCGACTCGCCATGCAGCAACTACACCACTGCCGGCAATGACTTCTGGGTCTCGTTCATTCCCAACGGCAACGTACCTCAAACATCCTTCTCCATAATCGCCACCGGACTCGACAATGCCACCATCACTGTTTCCAACCCCGTGACGGGCTGGAACACCTCCGTCGAGCACACTGGAGGAACAAAAACCTACATTCAGCTTCCCAACGCAACCTCCATTCCCTCGGCCACGGCCCACAACATGGGCTACCACGTCACCTCTACCCAGGACATCTCGCTCTATGCCAGCAACTACCGCGTCGACTCATGGGACTACTGCAACATTTTGCCATCCGAACGCCTCACCTCGCAATACATCGTACAGGACTACCCCAACAACAGCGACTATGCCGGCGGCCTGGCCCTGGTGGCCACCGAAGACAACACCGTCTTCACCATGACCCTCCCTTGCAATGTCGAAAACCTCTCGCTGAGTCCTGGCAGCACCTACACCGTCACCCTCAACACCGGTCAAAGCCTGGCGCTGAAATGCGGAATGAATGAAGGCTTCAGCGGCATGACCATCTCCTCCAACAACAAGCCTTTCGCCCTTTTCCAAGGCCACACCTGCGCCCGTGTGGGCACAACCGATGTTCTGCGCGGACGCGACCACCTTGTGGAGCAGGCCATACCCCTCGACTGGTGGGGGACCGAGTTCGTCGTCGTATCCCAGCAGGCACGCACTGAAGGCGACCAAATTCGCATCACAGCATCCACCAACGGCACCATAGTACAAATCTCTTGCACCTCCGCTTCCACAAGCTCCGTCACCCTCAACGCCGGAGAAACCTATGAATGGCACCTGCCCGCCAACTCAGCGGCACACATCACCTCCTCAGGACCTGTCTACGTGTGCAAGTATCTGGTCAGCTTCGACAAGTTCAATGCCACCTCCCTGGGCGACCCCGCCTCGGTCGACATTCCGCCCGTACACAACTGGCTCTGCAACACCACCTTTCCCGTGCACAACTGCAACAACGACACCTGGAGCGAACAATACATCGACCCCAGCCACAACTATCTGGACATCGTCACCACCACCGCTGCAGCCTCTAGCATGATTCTCGACGGCAATCCCATCGCCGCCAGTCTCTTCACCCCTCTGACCGGCACTCCCTACTGCTATTACCAGCACAATATCGCCCCCGGCGCCCACACGCTGGAAAACACCGTCGGCCCCTTCTACGCCACCGTGTCTGGACTCTCTCGGTGGGTAGGCTACGCCTTCCTCGCCGGAATGGCCCTCGAAGCAGAAGAACCCACTGTGCCCTGCCAACGAGCCAACGGCAGCGGCAGCGACTTCTGGATGGCTGTCCCGCTGAACGGTAGCGAGCAGACACCTAGCACCACCTCGTTGATTATCACGGGCGACACCACATGCACCGTCACAGCGAGCGCCCCCCTCATGGCCTGGAGCCAGACCGTCAACCACAGCGCCGGTTCCGCCACCACCATCACCCTGCCCAACTGGGTACAACCCGAACACTACAACATGAGCGAGAGCAAAGGCATCCACGTCACCTCCACCGCCAGCATCCAGCTGGTGGCCCTCCAGACCGAGCTGGCCTCCTCGGGAACCACCAACATACTGCCCACCGAAATCCTTCGCCGGCGCTACATTGTCAACGACTACCCCGCCGACCCCTCCCGCACCAGCAACACCGGCGCCACCATCACCATCGTCGCCACAGAACCCAACACCACCGTCCGATACACGCCACCCTGTACGCTCTATTCCATACCAGGCGACGCCCCGGCGGCACCCGCAGGCTCCCAAGCCTCGCTCACCCTCGGCAGCGCCGGGCAAACCCTCACCCTTATGGCCAACAGCCCCAACGCCTCGCTGGCAGGCATGGTCGTCACCTCCAACAACCCCATAGCCATCTTCCAAGGCAACCAGCTCACCGGCCTGCCGCACGAAACACCCAGTGGCGACTTCATCTTCGACCAGGCACTGCCTGTGGAATACTGGGGAAAGACCTTCCCCGTGATGGCCGATGTGCAGCGCTCCGTGGGCAACATCCTGCGCGTGGTGGCAGGCGACACCGCATGCACTCTCACCATGGACAACGGAAACTCCTTCTCCCTCACTCCGCGGCAAACGATGGAATTAGACATCTCCGCCAATGCCAACCACATCCTCTCCTCCTCGGCACCCGTCAGCGTAGGACTCTGCTCCAAAAGCTCCGACTGGAACGCCGAACCCGGCGACGCCGCACTGCTCTCGCTCCCCGCCTTCGAAAACGGCATCTGCCACAGCTCCTTCGCCACCCCCACCACCGAACGCATCGTCTCCACCTGGAACCTCTACATCGCCACCGACTCCCCCTCCGCCATCTATCTTGACGGCAACGACATCAGCTCCCGATTCCAGCCCATCGGCACCACAAGCTACAGCCACGCCTGTATCGCCGTCCAACAGGGCTCGCACACCCTCAACTCCAACTCCGGAAACTTCGTGGCCTGGCTCAACGGCATCGGCAACGTGGACGGCTACAGCTTCAGCCTCGGCGAACACCTCGTCCCGCTGCCCTACGTGCAACCCCTCATCCACGACACCATACACTTCTCCGACACCGTGTGCCAGGGCCAGGAATACCTCCTGCCCGACACGTTCACCGTCGGCGGACAGCTCTGCACCCCGCCCTCCGAGGGCCGAATCCACATTGGTGCCGCCGAGACCTCACGGCCCGGCACCCTGGAGCGGTGGTCCGACTGGGTGGAGGACGACACCCTGGTGCACCACATCTGCCTGACGCTCACCGTCCTGCCCGAAACCCGAACCACCATCAGCAACATCATCATTGCGGGCGACACGCTGTTCTTTGCCGACACCGCCATCACCCTCGCCGGCACCTATACGTTCCGCTATGCCCGGACAGGCCAGTGCGACTCGGTGGTGACGCTGGTTGTATCCATCCAGGAGGCCAGCCTCGCCGCCAGCGCCGACGGCGTGTGCCCCGGCGAAGAGGTTGTCCTCACCGGCTCGGGCTCGCACGTCTACAACTGGAGCGCCACGCCGCCCGACACCACCCTCGCCGCCCTCCAGGGACAGAACCCCATCAGCGTTCATCCCCAACAGACCACCACCTACACCCTCCTCGACGCCGGGGGCGGCACCATAGCCTCCATCACCGTGGGCGTCGAGCCGCCGCCCGCGCTCTGCGTCGAGAGCAACCGCAGCTTCATCGACTTCGACCACCCCATACTCATCCTCAAAGACTGCTCCCCGGGGCACTACCGTTCCGAATGGAACTTCAGCGACGGCGCACGCTTCACCGGCGAGCACATTCGCCACCGGTTCGCCCATCCCCTGCCCGACTCCTTCGAGGTCACCCTCACCTCCTGCAACCGCTACCAATGCTGCGCCGACACCACCCTCGTCTTCCCGGTGGAAATCCTCTCCGTCTGGTTCCCCAACATCTTCTTCCCCGACGCCGGCGAGAACAACCGCTTCCACTGCCACACCTCCTACGAGGTGGCAGACTTCGAGCTCACCGTATACAACCGCCAGGGGCTCCTCGTCTGGGAGACCACCGACATCGACACCCCCTGGGACGGCACCCACGGCGGCGCCCCCGTCCCGCAAGGCGCCTACGTCTACCGCTGGTACCTCAAAGACATCCACGGCCACGTGCGCACCGGCCTCGGCACCGTCACCCTCGTCCGCTGACCCCCTCGGCGCCCGCTCTCCCACCCACCCGCCCCCTACCCGAGACGTGTCCAATACGGCCGTTCTTATATTGTTTTCATATAGTTCTCATATTGTTTACATATTGTTCTTATATCCACAATAT
>DGTB01000216.1 GCA_002394185.1 Bacteroidales bacterium UBA4347
TGGTTCAAATCCAGTCGATGCCACACGAAAGGGAGACCCGAAAAGGTCTCCCCTTTTTTGTATACAATAAATTTGTACGTATGGCGTTATTGAGATGATGGAAAAGATACTCATTGTAGACGACGAACAGGACCTCTGCGAGATTCTCAGTTTCAACCTCCAGAGCGAGGGCTACGAGACCGATACCGCCCCCAGTGCCGAGGAGGCACTCAAATTGTTGGACGCTGGGCAGCGCTATAGCCTGCTGCTGCTCGACGTGATGATGGACCGCATGTCGGGTTACGACCTAGCCGCCCGGCTCCGTAGCCGTGGCGACAACACCCCGATCATCTTCCTCACCGCCCGCGACGCCCACGACGACCAGATGCAGGGCTTCGCCGCCGGCGCCGACGACTACATCACCAAGCCCTTCGCTTTCGACACCGTGCTGGTGCGTGTCAAGGCCGTGCTTCGCCGCAGCGCCCCGTCGGCTCCCGCCGAGCCCGACTGCCTGACCAAGCGCGAGCACCTCATCCTCGACCTCTTCCGGCAGCATCCGGGACGCTATTTCACTCGCGAAGAGATTCTTGCCGCCGTGTGGCCGGGCGACGCCCTGGTGGGCGAACGCAGCGTTGATGTCCACATAGCCCGCCTGCGGAAGAAGCTGGGCGCCGAGGGTTCACGGATTGTAAACAAAACAGGTTTTGGCTATGGACTGGTCTGATTGGGCAGTATGGGTGGCGCTGGCGGCCATCCTCGTAGTGCTTTTTCTCTACATACGCCTGATGCTTAAGAACGTACGCCTGAAGCAGCTGGCCGACGAAGCCAACCGTCTGCGTCGCGAGGCCGAGGCCACCGAGCAGCGCAACCGCCAGTTGAAACAGGAGATGACCTCCAACATAGCCCACGAACTGAAGACCCCCGTCAGTTCCATACGCGGCTACCTGGAGATACTGCTCTCCGACAAGCCTGTCGACGACGACCGCCGCCGCTACTTCCTCGAACGTTGCTACCGCCAGACCCTCCGTCTCTCCGACCTCATACAGGATGTGTCCATCATCAACAAGCTGGAGGAAAGCTCCGACCTCTTCCCGCGCACCGAGGTGGATGCCCGCACGGTGGCCGACGAGGCTGTGGCCGACCTTGCCGACAAGGCCGCCGCCGCCGCCATCACACTGCACAACAACCTGCCGCCCATGCCCATGCAGGGCAACCACGAACTGCTCTACTGCATCTTCCGCAACCTGCTGGAGAACTCCGTCTCCTATGCCGGCGAGGGGGTGGACATCGTGATCGAAACCTACGAACCCCCGAAAGTCAACACCCAGCCACCCAGCCACTCGGCCACCCACTATTATCTCCACTTCTACGACACCGGCAAGGGCGTGGCCGACGAGTACCTCTCGCGCCTCTTCGACCGCTTCGTGCGCATCGACAGCGGCCGCTCGCGCCAGAACGGAGGCACCGGCCTGGGCCTCAGCATCGTCAAACACTCCGTCCTCTTCCACGGAGGCGAAATCTACGCCAAGAACCGTCCCGAAGGCGGCCTGGAATTCTTCTTTTCACTTAAAAAAATGTAAAGAACTATGCAAAGAACTGATATTCAAGTACGATTTAACGACGTCGACCAGATGGGCCACGTCAACAACGCCGTCATCATGGAATACTTCGACCTCGGCAAGGAGGCCTTCTTCGCCGAACGCGGCCTGCCGCCCGAGGAGGGCGACTTCACCGTTATGATAGTCCACTACGATGTCGACTTCAAACGCCAGATCCACTTCCACGACCGTATCCACGTCACCACCGAGACCGAACGCCTCGGCACCAAGAGCGTCACTGTGCTCCAGCGAGTTGTGGACAGCAACAACGGCGACATCTGCGCCGAATGCCACACCGTTTTGGCCGGCTACCGCCGCAGCACCTCCAGCTCCGAGGTCATCCCCGACGACGTCCGCCAGCGCCTCTTGGAGTGATTTTTTTGATAAAAAGTTTTCAACAGGTGTAATATTTGACACATTTTTTGCGTCTAATATATATGGAAAAAATTTTAAACCACAAAAATATGAGAAAAATCAAATCTTCACTCCTTACGTTTGTCGCCGTGGCTGTCTCTTTGGTCATGCTGACAAGTTGTGAGGCAAAAACACCTGAGCATAAACTCTACATTCCCGACGGGTCGATGGGTATGGATGAATTGACTGCTATCGCGCAAGATACCAATCATTTCCGTGCCCTCATCTTCACCAGTCCGTATTGCTACGGATGCCGCCAGGCTATGGACGAAACCCGCCGTGCCGTCGAGGCCATGGACACCTCGCTGTGGCGTGTGTACTACCTTATTGTCGAGGATATTGCCGACTCCGCCCACTGGCAACAGGTGGTGGACGACATGGTGGACCTCGGTGCTCGCCGCGAGTGGATACACCACTGCAGCCTGCCCTTCGCCAAGGACGCCTACCGCGATGTCGTCGCCCTCTTCCGCACGGCGCAACCCCTTGACAATCGCAGCCGTATGGAGGGCATTCCCTTCGAACTGGTGGTCGATACCAACAACTTTATCCCCGTCACACGCTGCAAACCGGCCCCCGATGCCGACAGCGAATGGTTCGAGCTGAACACCTTCATCTACGAGGACTACCTCCGACAGTACACCGACTTCAGTATCGACGACGGCTCCTATGTTGTCCACTCCACCTCCGATCCTGCTCCAGAGACTCATGTGGTGGTCCTGGAAAAATAATATTTTTTTTCGCCTGAACAGCCTATCAACTCCCTACGAACACCCTACCAACTCCCACAAAAATATAAGAAGTGTGGGGGTTGGTAGGGTGTTCGTAGGGTAATGGTAGGGGGATAGTACTACTAATCTTCGTCCTCGTTGGAGGGTGTTTTTTTGATGTACACCTGTTCTCCGTAGGCATCAAGAATGGGTTTTCCGTTCTTGTCATAGACAGGTATGTCGTAGATGCTTCTACCGCCCAGGATATAAAAAGCTTCTACCTTTGTTGTATTTCCGCTTGGAAGCATGACCGTGGCTTGAATGATTAGTGTTGAGCCAGGCTCTGCTTTTTGTGCCAATGCAGCGATGCTTTCGTTGAATCTTGGTCCGTATACCATTTCCTCGTATGGACCGTTCGAGACAATCATTTTTACAATCTTTATTTCCTTCGGGTCAACTTCCAGAAGAAAGTTGGGGCCTTTCATTGGGGTGACCACGGTTTTGCTTGTAATTTCTTGTCTGTTAATAAATTGTCCTGGGTGTATACCGTTGATGAAAAGTTCTGGATCAGGGATGTCTTTTACGATATATTTATGGGAGGCAATGCGTTTTGTCTTGCCGTCGACCTTGGCATCGACATGGAGGGTGAGGTCTTTTTTGTTGCCGCTAGGCCGGATTATGAAACTGCTCATTTCTTTCCCTTTGGAGATGTTTGCATCCCCCTCGGGAACAATGGTGAGGTCTTTGCAGGCGATGCCTTCGGCAGCGATGGTAATTGGATTGTCGACGCCTGCGTAGAGAACGTTCCATGCGTCGGTTTGGATAGCCACTACGGGCTTGTCTTGTGCAAGGGCGCTGCAGCATGCCAGCATGATTCCCGTGATTAATGTTGCAAGTTTTTTCATCTTTTATGTATTTTTATGTTTCTTCATGGCGTCGAGTTCCTGGCGGAGGTAGATGCCGGTGAAGTTGTCTTTTTGCTTGGCGAGTTGTTCGGGGGTGCCGCAGAAGGTGATGTTGCCGCCGGCGCGGCCGCCGTCGGGGCCGAGGTCGATGATCCAGTCGGAGACCTTGATGACGTCCATGTTGTGCTCGATGACGAGGACGGTGTTGCCCTTGTCGACGAGTTTCTGCAGCACGTCGAGCAGCACGCGGATGTCCTCGAAGTGGAGGCCAGTGGTGGGCTCATCGAGGATGTAGAGGGTCTTGCCGGTGTCGGTGCGTGAGAGCTCGGTGGCCAGTTTGACGCGCTGGGCCTCGCCGCCGCTGAGGGTGGTGCTCTGCTGTCCGAGGGTGATGTAGCCGAGGCCCACATCCTTCAGGGCCTGGAGCTTGCGGCGCAGTTTGGGGTAGGCGTCGAAGAAGTCGACGGCCTCGTTGACGGTCATGTCGAGCACGTCGGAGATGGACTTGCCGCGGTAGCGTATTTCGAGGGTTTCGCGGTTGTAGCGTTTGCCGTTGCAGACCTCGCAGTTGACGTAGACGTCGGGCAGGAAGTTCATCTCGATGGTGCGCAGGCCGGCGCCCTTGCAGTGTTCGCAGCGGCCGCCGCTGACGTTGAAGCTGAAGCGTCCAGGCTTGTAGCCGCGGATGCGGGCCGACGGCAGCTCGGCGAAGAGGCGGCGGATGTCGTCGAAGATGCCCACGTAGGTGGCTGGGTTGGAGCGCGGTGTGCGGCCGATGGGCGACTGGTCGATCTGGATGACCTTGTCGATGTTGTCAATGCCTTCGATGGACTTGTAGGGCAGGGGGGTGCGGAGCGAGTGGTAGAAGTGCTGGGAGAGGATGGGCTGGAGGGTGTCGTTGATGAGGGTGGACTTGCCGCTGCCGCTGACACCGGTGACGCATACGAAGAGGCCCAGGGGCAGGTCGAGGTCGACGGAGCGGAGGTTGTTGCCGGAAGCCCCTTTCAATATGATATGTTGACGGTCCTTGTTGGGTCGGCGTTTGGGGAGGGCGATGTCGCGGCGGCGGGCGAGGTAGTCGAGGGTTAGTGAGGTGTTATTCCTATTTTCTAATTCCTCATTCCTGATTTCCCCTGCGTAGAGCACCTTGCCACCGTGGATGCCGGCGCCGGGGCCGATGTCCACCAGAAAGTCGGAGGCGAGCATCATGTCGCGGTCATGTTCGACGACGATGATGCTGTTGCCGAGGTCGCGAAGTCGTTTGAGCGAATCGATGAGACGTTGGTTGTCGCGCTGGTGGAGGCCGATGGAGGGCTCGTCGAGGATGTAGAGCACGTTGACCAGCTGTGAGCCAATCTGCGTGGCCAGACGTATACGTTGTGCTTCGCCGCCTGAGAGCGAGGCGGAGCTGCGGTTCATGGAGAGGTAGCCTACGCCGACGTCGGTGAGGAAGTGCAGGCGTTTCAGTATCTCGCCCAGTACCTCGTGGGCCACGGTGGCGTCGCGATGGTCCAGTTGGGGTTCGAGGTCGGTAAGCCATTGCTGCAGCTCCAGCAGGTCCATGTCGGCCAGTTGGCCGATATTCTTGTCGAGGATGCGGAAGGCCAGGCTCTCGGGTTTGAGGCGATGGCCGTGGCATTCGGGGCAGGGGACGGTGTTCATGAAGCTGGCCACCCACTTCTGCAGGCTGGCGGAGGTGTCGTCGAGGGCCAGGTTGGACATGTAGGATACGATGCCGGGGAACTCGCTGAGAAAGCCGGGGTCTTCGGGATCCTCGATGCCGGCGAAGTGGTTGCTGCCGTAGAGGATGGCGTTCATGGCCTCCTCGCTGAGGTCTTCAATGGGGGTGTCGAGCGTGAAGTCGTAGTGGCGGCCCATGAGTTCCAGTTTGCGGTAGACGTAGTTGGTGGGCGAGTATTTGCCAAGCACCTCGATGCCGCCGTCGCGGAGGCTCTTCTTGGGGTCGGGGATGAGCTTGTGCATGTCGATTTGCGCCACGCGGCCCAGGCCACCGCAGTGGGGGCAGGCACCATAGGGCGAGTTGAACGAGAAGGTGTTGGGCTCGGGCTCGGGGTAGGAGAGGCCGCTATCGGGGTCCATGAGCATGCGGCTGAAGTAGCGCACGGAGCCGTCGTCGTTGTTAAGCACCATCAGCACGCTCTTGCCCTGGCGGAAGGCGGTCTGCACGGCCTCCTTCAGGCGGGTCTGATTGCCGTTGGCGCGGAGGCGGTCGATGACGAGCTCGATGTCGTGCACCTTGTAGCGGTCCACCTGCATGTGGTAGGTCAGTTCTTGTACCTTGCCGTCGACGCGTACTTTGAGGAATCCCTTCTTGGCCACCTGGGCGAAGAGTTCGCGGTAGTGGCCCTTGCGGCCCTTGACCAAGGGAGCCAGGATCATCAGGTCGTGGCTGCCGTATTCGTTGCGGATGATTTCGATAATCTTCTCCTCGCTGTATTTCACCATGGGTTTGCCGGTGGCCAAGGAGTATGCCTTGCCGATGCGGGCGTAGAGCAGACGCAGGAGGTCGTAGGTGTCGGTGAGGGTGCCGACGGTGGAGCGGGGGTTGTTGTTGGTGCTTTTCTGTTCGATGGAGATGACGGGGCTGAGACCCTCGATAAGGTCCACGTCGGGGCGTTCCATGTTGCCGATGAAGTGGCGTGCGTAGGCCGAGAAGGTCTCCATGTAGCGCCGCTGGCCTTCGGCGTGGATGGTGTCGAAGGCGAGGGATGATTTGCCGCTGCCGCTGATGCCGGTGAAAACCACCAGTTTGTTGCGCGGAATCTCCAGGTCGATGTTTTGAAGGTTGTGCTCTCTGGCACCCAGTATTGTGATTTTTTCGTCGTCCATGCTTGCTTAGATTGTCTCAATGACGGTGGTGTCGTGTTTGCCTTTGGTGAGGGTGGTATGTTCGGTGCCTTTCTTGACGGGTATGCGGACGGTGTAGGTGTTGCCGTCCTTGTTTTTCAGTTTGTCGGTGGTGAGCCAGGGGTTGAGTATACGCAGCATCTTGTAGGTGGTGCCGTTGTCGATGGCAAACTGCACCAGGTCCACATCCTTGCCGCTGAGTTTCACCTCTGTGTACTTCAGTTCGGGATAGGTGTCGCAGCGACGCACGGTGAATCCATAGTCGGTGGGATGTTGAAGGATAAGTTTGAGGGCGAGGATGCGGAAGACGTAGCGCTGGGTTTCCTGGTTGAGCAGGAGGTCGTAATAACTCTTCTGCTGCTGGCGTTCCAGGCGACGCTGCAGACCGTTTTCGCCACAGTTGTAGGCGGCGGCGGCTTCGGTCCACCCGCCGAAGCGGCGTTTGAGTTCCTTCAGGTAGCGGCAGGCGGCACGCGTGGAGGCTTCGAGGTCGTTGCGCATGTCGATTTCATCGCTGATTTCGAGGCCGTATTTCTGACCTGTGGACTTCATGAACTGCCAATAGCCACCGGCACCGGCAGGTGAAGTGACGTTTTGCAGGCCGCTCTCGATAACGCAGAGGTATTTCATGTCCTCCGGCACCTTCTCTTCTTTCAGTATGCGCTCGATGGTGGGGAGTACGCGATTGGCCCGCTTGATGATGAAAAGGGTGCTGCTCTGGAAGTACATGTTGCTGACCACTTCGCGGTCGAGGCTTTCACGCACATAAAAGATGTTCAGCGGCATGCGTTCGCCGCAGAAATAGAGGGTATCCGGCAGTGGTGGGGCATAGACGTGGTATCCGGCACGGATGGCGCGCGAGAGGGTCGCGTCGCTATTGCTTTCTTTTTGTGTTGAAAAAATAAAGGCTTCTCCGGCAATAGCCAAAGAGGCCAATATGATGGCTATGATCGACAGTTTCTTCATGAGGTTACGGTGCTGATGATTTCGCGGGCCACTTCTTGCTTGCTCCGCAGGCCCACCTCGCGGCGACTGCCGTCGGCGCCGAGAATGGTCACCTTGTTGGTATCGGTGCCGAAACCGGCTCCGGCATCGCGCAGCGAGTTCATTACGATGTAGTCCAAGTTCTTGCGCTGCAGCTTGCTTTGGGCGTTCTGCAGCTCATTGTCGGTTTCCAGGGCGAAGCCTATCAGGCGTTGCCCCTCGTGCTTCATTTTTCCCAGGGTGGCCAGGATGTCGGGGTTCTGCACCAGGGTGAGGGTCATGCCTTCGTCGCCTTGTTTTTTGAGTTTATGGTCGGCGCACTCCGAGGGACGGTAGTCGGCCACGGCGGCGGAGAGGATGGCACCGTGGCATGAGGCATAGGCCTCGGTGGCGGCGGCATACATCTCGCGTGCCGACTCGACGTCTGTGCGATGCACACGCGGGTGGTGGATGTTGAGGGCCGTGGGACCGGTGACCAGATTCACTTCGGCGCCGGCGTCGGCCAGGGCCTGTGCCAGGGCAAAGCCCATCTTGCCGCTGGAGTAGTTGCCGATGAAGCGCACGCTGTCGATACGCTCGTAGGTGGGGCCGGCGGTGACGAGCCAGCGTTGGGCGGAAAGCGGAGTGTGGAGTGTGGAGTGTACAGCCTCCACGATTTCGGCAGGTTCGCTCATGCGGCCAGGCCCGCTGGTGCCGCAGGCCAGTTCGCCTTCGGCGGGGCCCACGGTGCGGATACCCCAACCTTTGAGAGTGGCGATGTTGCGCTGCACGGCGGGGTGCGCCCACATTTGGCTGTTCATTGCTGGTGCCAAGAGTACGCGCTGCGGCGGCATGGCCAGCAGCAGGGTGCTCAAGGCGTCGTCGGCGATGCCTGAGGCCACTTTGCCAATGATATTGGCCGTGGCGGGAGCCACCACGAGCAGGTCGCCCCAGTCCTTGAGGGAGATGTGCTCCGTGGCGCTGCCGTTGCCCGTAAAGAGGTCGTGGTAGAGCGGCGCTCCGGAGACGGTCTCCAGCGTGGCGCGTGTGGCGAACTCCAGTGCATGCTCCGTGGCGGCGCAGCGCACCTCGTGGCCGGCTTTCCTCAGCAGGCGCACGAGTTCGGGACTCTTGTAGGCGGCGATGCCACCGGTGATGCCGACGATTATTTTCATACCTGTCTGCTTAGCTATTCTGCCACTCAGGCTTCCATGTTCTTGATTTCCTCGTCGATGGCCTCTTTCTGTTTCTGTTCTTGGCTTTCTTTGGCGGGGTTGCGGAAGTAGATCTCGCCCTCGAGGAATTCCTCTGTGGCCTCCAGTGTGGGCTTGGGCTGCAGCTCGTAGCGGCGCACGATTTCAATCTGCTCGCGGTTCTCGTACATCTCGTCGATGGCGTCGTTGTTGGTCTTGAAGTCGTCGATCTTGTTGTGCAGTTCGCGCTTCTCCTCGGCGGCAATCTGGTTGGCACGCTTGGTGAGGATGGCCACGGTCTCGTAGATGTTGCCGGTCTGGTTGCTGAAATCGGCGGTGTTTCTGGTAATGGTGGTGTTCACCACTTTCTTCTTCTTCTCTTCCATTTATTTTATGTTTTTTTTATTTTTGTTTTTCGGTTTTATTTTTTCATTTTTGCCATGGCCTCGCGGGTTTTGGTGTAGATGTCCTGCGCTGTGGCGAGGTACTTCGAGTTGCTGAAGCTGCTGTTGAACTTGTCGAAGTCGTTCACCACCTGCTGCAGGCGCTCGTACATCTTGTCTTCGCGGCTGTTGATGGCGTAGCGGTAGCTCGATTCGAGCATGTAGTACATGGCGTCCTCGCGCATTGTGGCCTCGGGATACTGGCTGAGGAACTGCTTGAACGACTCATAGGCCGCGTGGTATTCTTCGATGAAGTAGTATCCGTAGGCTATCTCGTAGTCTTTGCGGATGATTTTTTTGCGCAGTTCGTCGAGGCAGTTGTTCACCTCGGGGATGCGGGTGCTGCGGGGCCAGCGTTCGGCGAAGGCCTCAAACTCTTCGATGGCTTCCTTGGTCTCGGTTTGGTCCAGGTTGTACTCCGGCGAGTCCATGTATTTGCAGTAGGCCGAAAGGTAGCTGGCCTCCTCCATGTGCTCGCTGTAGGGGAACTGGCGGGCGAAGCGCTTGAACTGGTAGCCGGCCGTGAAGTAGTCTTTCATTTTGTAGAGCGACATGGCGTAGTACCAGCCGATGTTCTCGGCGTTTTCCTTGCCTCGGTAGTAGAGCGTCAGGTTCTCGAAGAGCTGTGAGGCCCGCGAGAAGCTGTTTTCCTCATAGTATTTCATCGCCGCGGCGTACTTGGCGTCGTAATCGTTGCTGTTGAGTAGTTTGTTGTATCCGTTGCAACCTGTTAAAAACAAGCAGATTGCAGCAATCAATATCGTATTTTTTACACTTTTCATAGTGTGCAAAAATACGATTTTTTTTTCAATCGCTATAACTTTTTTTTATTTTAATACTTTATTAGCCTTCTGCATGCTGCCTGCTGTCCGCCATTTGCCACAATATGGACAAAATATACACCTGCAGGCAGCCCCCCGACATCCAGCTGCACCTGCCCGCCCGCTTCCCCTTGGAAGCGGAGGGTAGGGGCCTCCACCTGTCGCCCGTGCATGTCCACTACACGCACCTCTTCTATCGGCTCGGGCGAACTGATGGTTGCCCTGTCGTGCACGGGATTGGGTGTCAGTGTGAAGTCATAGTCGCCGACCGTGTAGATGCCTGTCTGTGCCCGCGTGGTGAGGTCCAGCGACGTGGCGCTCCACGGGCTCCAAAGCAGTGTGTCGTAGCTCGCCGTGGAGAAGATGCATGCTTCCCGGACCCAGAAACTGTACGCATGCTCCGGAATAAGGCTGTCGACAACTATCCTGCGGTCGCTGCTCCTATAGTGGCGAAAAGCGGACGTTGCAGGCTCTCCGCCTTCGCACACGGCTATCTCATAGATACCGTCCATGCTTGTTGACCATGTGAGCGAAATCCTTGTTGCCTCTATATTCAGCAGTTGCGGTTTCCGCGGCCGTTTGTTGCAGTGGAATCCCACAATCGGGTAGCAGCCGCCGTATTGGATATATGGGATGATAGGGAAACGGCAGTTGTCGTAATCGGGGGATTGCCCTATTCCCAGCGGCGTGAACGCATCGCATCGCAACACCGTAGTCTCTAACGGCGTACCGTTGCTGCCAGATCGGTTCTGGAATATAGTGATGTCTAGCAATACACTCTGTGTAGGAGGGGTGTGGTAAGTTATCATTTGCGGGATGCTGCTGTCGAAACCATACTTTATACTGTCGTGGTATAACCGGTGAAACCCTATGAAAAACGTGTCGGTAACCCATAGCGGTTGGTCGAAATAATACTCCTCAATGTCCACGGCCTGCCGGTAGGGGCCGTTAGAACCGTTGGTCCCTTCGTACAGCAGTTGGTGCTTCGCTGTCGATGGCCGGCGCTGCACCGAGTCCGTCAGCATGAATATGCTGCCCTCTTTCTCAAAAAGAACTGCCGTGCGGTGATAGTTGGTGTCGTCCACCCATCTGTTTTGGATTGTTCCCGCAATACCGTATATCAACATCGGTGTTTCGGGTACAAAGAATGTAAGGGGGAGCGCAAGTCCTCCCGTAAAAACATTCGTACCATCTACATTGTTAAGTGTGTCCGGCATCGGATGGAACAGATAATACGGATCCCCATGGCGAATCGTGTCCTGAGCCCAAATGCTCGTGGCAAAGCCGACTAACAATAGCAAAACCAGTCTTTTCATGTTTTTAACTGTTTTAATTCGCTGCAAAATTACAAAAAGAATCTGAAATGTGCAAATGATGGTAAAAAAAACTCTTGTTTTCCCTTTTCGCAACTTCTCGTCCGTCTGCAGTGAATTTTGTTAATAAATATTAAAATATCGTATTTTAACATAATGAATGACCTGCCAAATCCTACCTTGGTGGGAGTTGGTAGGGAGTTGGTAGGGAGTTGATGGGGTGTTGTCAGGGTGTTTGCCCCTCATGGATTTGGGGTGTGGGAGAAAAAAAGTTTTGCCGTATCGGACTTTTTCTGTATCTTTGCATTTTAAAAATATAACAATATATGGATACAATCATCATCTTAGACTTTGGCTCTCAATACACTCAGCTCATTGCCCGCAAGATTCGCGAGCAGAATGTTTACTGTGAGATTCATCCTTTCAACAAGATTCCAGCCCTCACCCCCGATGTGAAGGGTGTCGTTTTTTCGGGTAGCCCCTATAGCTGCAACGCCGCCGATGCGCCGGTGCCGGACATGAGCGGCATCAAGGGCAGGCTGCCGTTGCTGGCGGTGTGCTATGGCGCTCAGTATCTGGCCAAATGGGGCGGCGGGCGTGTGCAGCAGAGCAAGATTCGCGAGTATGGCCGCGCCAACCTCAATTTCATAGACAGCTCGAACCCCTTGATGAAGGGTGTGCCCATGGGCAGCCAGGTGTGGATGAGCCACGGCGACACCATCGAGGTGCTCCCCGAGGGCTACAAGACTATCTGCAGCACCGAGAATGTGAAGTATGCGGGTTATCAGATTGAGGGCGAGCAGACCTACGCCATCCAGTTCCACCCCGAGGTGCACCATTCGGTTGATGGCAACACGCTGCTGCACAACTTTGTGGTCGACATCTGCCACTGCCGTCAGGAGTGGACTCCCGCTTCGTTCATCGACACCACCGTCAAGGAGCTGCGCGAGAAGGTGGGCGGCGACAAGGTCGTCCTCGGCCTCAGCGGCGGTGTGGACAGCACCGTGGCCGCCGTGCTGCTCAACAAGGCCATCGGCCATCAGCTGCACTGCATCTTCGTCGACAACGGCTTGCTGCGCAAGAACGAGTTCGAGGGAGTGCTGGAGAGCTATAAGGATATGGGCCTCAACGTGAAGGGCGTCGATGCCAAGGAACGTTTCTACAGCGTGCTGGCCGGTGTGACCGACCCCGAGAAGAAGCGCAAGGCCATTGGCAAGACTTTCATCGATGTCTTCGACGCCGAAGCCAAACTCATCACCGACGCCAAGTTCCTCGGCCAGGGTACCATCTATCCCGATGTGATTGAGAGTTCGAGCGTCAAAGGTCCCAGCCAGACCATCAAGAGCCACCACAATGTGGGCGGTTTGCCCGACTATATGAAACTGCAGCTCGTGGAGCCGCTGCGCAGCCTGTTCAAAGACGAGGTGCGCCGCGTGGGCCGCCAGCTGGGCATCAAGGACGAGCTCATCGGCCGTCACCCCTTCCCGGGTCCCGGCCTGGCCATCCGCATCCTGAGCGATGTGACGCCCGAGAAGGTGCACATCCTGCAGGAAGTGGACCACATCTTCATCCAGGGACTGCGCGACGCGGGCCTGTACGACAAGGTGTGGCAGGCTGGCGCCATGCTGCTGCCGGTGCAGAGCGTGGGCGTCATGGGCGACGAGAGGACCTACGAGAGCGTCGTGGCCCTGCGCGCCGTGGAGAGTGTTGACGGCATGACCGCCGACTGGAGCCATATGCCCTACGACTTCATGGCCAAGATTTCGAACGAGATCATCAACCGTGTCAAGGGTGTCAACCGAGTGTGCTACGACATCAGCTCCAAACCCCCTGCAACCATCGAGTGGGAATGATTTTTCTTTAAAAGACAAGAAAGATAAGAAAAACAAGTAATGATGATAGAAAAAGGATTCGCAGGCAAGTATATTGGCAAGAAGCATTGGGGCAAGTCCCTGTTGCTGTTGTTTTTCTTGTCATTCTTGTCTTCAAATATCCAGGCGCAGATGCCCGGGGCGGCGCCCATCAAGGTGAGCCATGAGACCCAGGTGATGCATGGGCGCAAATATTATGTGCATATCGTGGAGAAGGGGCAGACGGTCTACTCCATCTCCAAGGCCTATAAGGTGGAGAGCTATGATGCTGTGACGCATGTCGACATACACTTCCTTCATCCCGGCGACACTGTGTGGTTGCCGGTGCGAGGCCAGTTCTCGACCGACGCCGACGAGCTCGAGGCTCAGAAGCAGGAGTCTATCCGCAAGCAGGAAGAGCGCCGCCAGCAGACCGCGTCGCAGCCTGTCCAGCCTGCGGCCCCCGCCGTGTCGCGTCCCACGCCGACCCACGGTTCGGTGGCGACGCCGGAACCCATCAAGGTCGAGGCTCCCGAGGTGAAACCCGCCGGCAAGGTGCTCCGCATGGCGCTCATGATGCCGTTGCATCTGGACCAGATAGACGAAATATCCACCTCGAAGTTCGACGTTGAGCAGCGTGGCAAACGCAGCTATCGTCAGTTCGAGTTCATCGAGTTCTACGAAGGAATACGCATGGCCCTCGACGAGTTGTCGAAACAGGGCGTAAGCGTGGAGTTGAATGTAGTGGATGTGTCTACCAACAGCGCCGAGGCGGTGCAGACGGCCTTTGTGTCGCACCATGTGGCGCAGAGCGACTTTGTGGTGGCATTGCTGTTCCGCGATGCTTTCGACAAGGCTGCCGAGTTGGCCAAAGAGGCCGGTGTCTACATCGTCAACCCGATGGCTACCCGCAGCGAGATATGTGCCGAGAACCCCTACATGGTGAAAATCCAGCCCTCGGTGGAGAGCCAGGTGCGTGTCATGCTTGACAATATGAAGGCAGAGCGCCCCGACGCCCATCTGTATATTATACATGGAGGTACCCCCGCTACCGAGAAGCCTGTCCTCGACGAGCTGAAGCGCCAGCTCACCGAACGTGGCGACATCAAGTATACGCTCTTCAACTGGAGCCAGAATGCCAGGCTTTCCTCCACTCTGAAAGGTACGCCGGGCAGCAATGTGCTGAGCATCTACGACCAGAGGGCCGACCAGATGCGCGTATATTCCAGCAATCTGCTCAACCGTCTGGCCGCTTTCAAGACCAACAGCCCCACACTCTATACCATCAGCGACTGGACCAAGGACTTCGGCGATGTGGATTTCGCCCAACTGCAGTTGCTTGGCTACCACACATTTTCCTCTTCGTGGGATATGACCAATGCGGTCCATGTCGAATTTCTGAAAGCATTCAGAGATACCTATGGGTCGGAGCCTACGTCGCCATTGGCGGCAACGGGCTATGACTTGACCATGTATATTGTTACCGGGCTTCACGCTCGCAACAGTGGCTTTTGGTCAGCGCCTTCGCGGTCGATGCCGTCGCTGGTGCATCCGTTGCACTTCAGCCGTCGGCAGGCCGGCCTCGAGAACGACCAGCCGCAACTGTTCCGCATGGAGTCGTTACATTTTATTCCTGCTCACTAATTACGAAGTATCTAATGGATTATCAAACTACGATACAAAAAGAATTCCGCGTGACGGGTCCCGGATTGCACACCGGACGCACGGTGACTGTGACCGTGAAGCCGGCCTTTGAGGATTTCGGCATTGCCTTCCGTCGCACGGATCGTACCAATATCATTACGCAGCAAGCTCTTGCCACCAATGTCGGCGCCACTTCGCGCGGCACCACGTTGGGCTGCGGCCGCCAGTCGATAGCTACCATCGAGCATCTGATGTCGGCTCTGCACGGTATGAAGGTGGACAATGCACTGATCGAACTCGACGGTGGCGAGGTGCCCATTATTGATGGATCCGCACGTCCCTGGATGCTTGAGCTGGTACGTGTCGGCACACGCACAATGTCGATGCCGCGGCGCTACTACACTTTCCGCGAACCGTTGCATTTCGAATACAAGGACACGGGCTCGGTCTTCGACCTCACGCCCTGCGAGCACTTCTCGGTACACTGCGAGATCGACTTTCCCAATAGTGTCATTGGTCGCCAGGAGGCTGATATGAATTGCCTCGACGACTACTCCGCAAGCATCGCCCCCTGCCGCACCTTTGTGTTCCTGCATGAAATTGAACCGCTGCTTCGTTTCAACCTTATCAAGGGAGGCAGTCTGGACAATGCTTTGGTGTATGTCAACGAGGAGCTTACCCCCAAGCAACTGAAACGTTTGGGCCGGACTTTTAATAAAGATATCAGCAACTTCAGGGTGCACGACGGCGTGCTCAACACCACCAACCCCTATTTCCCCAACGAGCCTGCGCGACACAAGCTGCTCGACTTTGTGGGCGATGTGCGCTTGGCGGGCTGCATGCTCAATGCACACTTCTCCATCTACAAGCCAGGCCACAAGGCAAACAATGCCTTTGCCCGCTACCTGATGCAATATATGAACGAACATCCCAACCAAGAATAAATAATTAAATAGTAATGACTTTATACGACCTTCACCCTGACGCCAAGATTGGCCAGAACGTAAAGATTTCCAATTTCACCACCATCTACGAGGATGTGGAGATTGGCGACGGTACCTGGATTGGCCCCAATGTGACCATCTTCCCCGGTGCCCGTATAGGCAAGAACTGTAAGATATTCCCCGGCGCTGTCATCGCCGCTGTGCCGCAGGACCTCAAGTTCGCCGGCGAATACTCCACCGTTGAGATTGGCGACAACAACAGCATCCGTGAGTGTTGCACCATCCACCGCGGCACCGCCGCCAGCGGCAAGACCGTCATCGGCAACGGCAACCTGCTGATGGCCTATGTGCACGTGGCACACGACTGCGTCATCGGTGACAACTGCGTGCTGGCCAACAACGCCACCCTGGCGGGCCACATCATCATGGGCGACTACGTCATTCTGGGCGGCAAGACGGCCTGCCTGCAGTTCATCCACATCGGCTCGCATGTCATCACGCAGGGCGGCGCCCTCATCGACAAGGACATCCCCCCCTTCATCAAGGCCGCCCGCTACCCGATACAGTACTGCGGCGTGAACAGCCTCGGCCTCCAGCGCCGCGGATTCACGCAGGAGAGCATCAACCGCATCAGCGACATCTACCGCTACCTCTTCGTCAAGGGCCTCAACGTCACCGACGCTGTGGAGCAGGTGAAGGAACACTACGGCCACACCGACGAGGGCAAGCAAATCCTGGCCTTCATCGGCAACGCCAACACCGGCCTGCTGAGCGGCTACAAGAGTGTGAGAAAGTAAGGGGTTTAGACTCGGACCATCGTAGTCTCGACAATGGCAATGCGTTTGCCGTTGTCGGGACTTTCTATTAGGGTTTGGTAGAGGGCTGTGGTGCGACCGAGCTTGAGCGGTGAGCAGGTGGCTTTCAGGCCGTTGCCGAGGGCAGGGGAGAGGAAATGGATATTGGCGTCGAGCGAGACCCAGTGGAGGTCGCCATCGGCCAGGCAGTCGGTGTTGGCCGCCACGGCGGCGGCAAAGTCGGCCAACGTAAAGAGAACGCCACCCATGGCCACGCCGCGGGCGTTGCGGTGGTGCGTCTCGAGGGTCAGGGAGCAGTGCGCTTCGTGGTCGGCAACGAGGTCTATCTGTATGCCAGTCAGTTCGGTGGCATAGCGGTCGGCGGCAAAAACGGTGCGGGCTTGTTCGGTGGGGTTCATATTTTAAAATGTATAGGTCAGGCCGAGGCCGGCCAGGTTGTGGAAGCACCCTTTGTTGGACTGAAGAAGGAAGTAGGTGCCGTTGCTGTTGTCGTTGGTCACGCTGAGGGCGGAGTACTGGAACCGTGCCTCGATGCCCAGGTGGTCGGTGAAGCGGTAGCGCACGCTGAGGGTGAGCGGCAGCCAGTCGACAGCGGTGAAAATGTTGTCGCCGGGATAGCCGTTGGTGAAACTCTCTCCCACCTTGATGGCCGGTGCCACTCCGGCAGCGATGCGAAGACGGTTTTCCATGCTGGAGTACGACATCAGGAGTGGAATCTCTATGTAGCTGGCCGAAAGGGTTGTGTTGTAATCCTTGTTATAAGACCCCTTGTTGGTGAACGCCAGTTCGATGACCATGCGCCAGGGACTGCCGGCATTGGCCGAGAGGGCAAAGCTGGTCCCCACGCCGGCACGCAGTCCGAGGTGGCTGTAGCTGCCGGCCTGGTCGCCGTCGAGCTGACAGAAGTTGGCTCCCGCATAGACGGTGGCGTCGAAACGTCCCTGGGCGTGGGAAATTGAAAATTGGAAGCTGAAAAATGAAATTATTGCCAGCAGATAGAGTCTTCTTTTCATGTCATCCCAATGTTTAAATGCTTAATCCGAGTTCTTTACGAAGGTTTTCGGCACCGGTGAAGACGATGCCGCGCATGCCCATGCGGCGGGCGGCCTCGACGTTGACGGGGTTGTCGTCGACGAAGGTGCAGTCTTCGGCGCGGAGGCCATAGCGGTCCAGCAGCACTTGGAACAGCCTTGGGTCGGGTTTGACCAGGTGTTCGGCGCCGGAAACGACATAGCGGTCAATCATTTGCAGTATGCCGAAGTGCTCTCTGGCCTGGGGAAAGGTCTCCATGCTCCAGTTGGTGAGGCCGTAGACTTGGAACGCGGGCGTCGCGCCGGCAGTGAGGTCCGTCAACAGCTCGCGCATGCCGGGCATCTCGCCGGTGAGCATCTCTTTCCAGCGCGAGCGGTAGAGCTCGATGGCGGACTCATAGTCGGGGTATTTCTCCTTCAACTCCTTGATGCACAGCTCCTGGCTCTCACCGGCATCTATGCGCAGGCGCCAGTCGTTGTCGGCCACATGGCGCAGGAACCACCACGCCTTGGCCTCGTCGCCAAAATGCTCGGCGTAAATCTTTTCCGGCTCCCACCGCACCAACACATTGCCAAAATCGAATATGATGTTTTTCATCGGACGTTTACTCGTTTATACTCCCTTTAACGTCGAAGAGGTGTTTTTATTGTATCCGGAAGTTATCAATACCCTGTCATCTCCCACCATGGTGGGAGTTGGGTGGGAGTTGGTAGGGAGATGGTATGAGGTTAATAGGTAGATTGTCAGTGAGATGTGTCTATTGTACAGTGGTTTGTATGGGTTTGTTGTTTATCGACGATATTAACAGAATCTTTGGTCGATACTCGGAGGGTTTCGGAGGGGTGTTGTTTTTTGTGTTTAAAGGACTGGTATGATGGTTTGTTGTTGTATGCAAATTTTTTTTGCAGAATGTATTTTTATTTGTATCTTTGCATCCGATAAGGCACTATCACTTGTTATGAGAAAAAGGATATGATGGGCTGTGTCGTGTCGGCGAATGTCGCCGCGGATACAGTGGGCTCCACATCATTTTTGCAATGTGGCATTCGAGGAGCCCGAATGCAGTAAAAAGGTTGTGCCCGACACGTATTAAGGGCTTGGTTTATGAAAAAAACATTATCTGTTTTGGCTTTTGGGGCCGTCTTGTTAGGCCTTGTCTCGTGCTCGTCGCACCAACCCAAGCTGCCGGCATCGAAGGCGAAATCGCTCCTTACGGAAGAGTTGGATCGTCAGAATGCTGCCGGCTATGCAAACATTCCCATTGGCTACTTTGAGTGCAATGATGATGCAACCCGTTTGTCACTTCGCCAGTTGGCGGCTTGCGAGCTGATTACCTACAGCTGCGAGCGTGTGCAGAAACCTGAGCGGGTCAAGAAGACACGCCGGGTGAAACGTACGAGCTACTGGTCTTCGTATTACGAGACGGAATCCTACTGGGTCAACGATACGGTGACGGCCTACTTTGTCACCACGGCCCTTACGGAGAAGGGGCGGAAACTGGTGGTTGACAGCATTCCCGAGCCCGAGCCTACGGACGACGTCAAGGACCTGCGTCTTGACAAGGAATTCGATCTGAGCGGATATCCCGAGGCCAAGGTGGATCCGGTGGAGTTTCCGGGTATGGCTTCTGCCAGCCCCCTGGAGGAAGAGGGTATGACGGAGATGCCTTCCGGCGATGAAGAGATGGGCGAAGATGTGCCTGGTGAAGTCACCTCCAATGTTGTTGTCGACGACCGTTCGGCCTACGAGCGCGCCAAAGCCAACGAGTCTGTTGAGCAGGTGGTGGTCAAGGCTTATGAGATTGATGTTGTCAAGGTCAGAAACATTATTGTCTCCACGACTCCCAATGTTACAGCCACCGCCGAGGCGGTTCTGGAGTATTCCGATGTCAACCCCGTTGGCCGCATCGTCAAGAAAGTGTATGAAGGTCAGCGTTTCCTCGAAAAAGGCATTGAGTTTGTCTACTATCAGGACAAGAAGTGGGCTATCAAGGATGTTGAATGAATCGTGATACTGCCATAAAGAAAAAAGCCGAGGCCATCGTTGGTCTCGGCTTTTTCTGTTATTGCTCTCCGCGTGCACGCGGTTAGCGGTTGGCGTACATGTCTTCGTAGTACTTCATGTAGTCGCCGCTGGTAACGTTGTCCATCCATGCCTGGTTGTCGAGGTACCAGCGGACGGTCTTCTCGATGCCTTCCTCGAACTGGAGGGAGGGTTCCCAGCCCAGTTCGCGCTGGAGCTTGGTGCTGTCGATGGCGTAGCGGAGGTCGTGGCCGGCGCGGTCGGTGACGTAGGTAATGAGGTCCATGTCCTGGCCCTCGGGACGGCCGAGGAGACGGTCGACGGTGTTGATGAGCACCTTGATGATGTCGATGTTCTTC
>DGTB01000163.1:0-636 GCA_002394185.1 Bacteroidales bacterium UBA4347
GAACAATATGTAAACAATATAAAAACAATATAAGAACGGCCGTATCGAGCACGTCTCGGGTAGGGTTTTGCCCCCGCCCACAGAGGGGTGGCGAATGGGCTTTCGCGGCACCGCCGAGAGGGTAAATTTCGAGAAAAACACACCGTCATTATGTCTTTTTGCAGGGGATCAGAGGGGTGAAGGAGAGGAAAAGGGGAATATTTTGCATGCTGAAAAATAGAAAGTTAAGAAATATTTTCGAAGAAAAACAAAAAAATATTTTGCCGGTTCGGAAAAAGTTCGTACTTTTGCACTCGCTTTTGAAAGGTAAAAGCAACCTTGGAACAAGGGAAAAATGGTCCGGTAGTTCAGTTTGGTTAGAATACATGCCTGTCACGCATGGGGTCGCGAGTTCGAGTCTCGTCCGGACCGCCAAACAACAGAAAAGTTCTCATAACAAGAGAACTTTTTTTGTCGACTTACAAAAAAGGGTACGGTCACGGTTCCATAACCTATAACCGATAACCTATAACCCAAACAGGGGCTGCCTGGTTTTGACAGCAAGGATAATGGGTTTGTAAGCATGCAGGCTGACGCACCAGAAGCCTTGACCACAGATGCAAAAAGATAATTGGCGAAAACAACTACGCTCTCGCT
>DGTB01000163.1:701-15119 GCA_002394185.1 Bacteroidales bacterium UBA4347
CGAAGAACAGTAAGTTCGGCTTAATCCCCGCGCAAGGCGCAGGGACGGGACATCTCCCAGCCGCCCCGACCGTCGGCTGCTGACCAGGAGGTGCTCATAAAGACGGGATAGCCTGCACGACGTCTCTACCTGCGGGCGAAATTTTAGAGACTACGGGTGGCCTTGGGTGCCGATGTCCGGAGCCGCCCCGACAACCAACCACCGGATAAGCATGTAGAAAGCAGATTTGTTACTTGTCTGGACGGCGGTTCGAGTCCGCCCAGCTCCACAGAAGAAGAGGTCCACCGGGACCCCTTTTTGTTTCATTGGCCATGCAAAAATACGGATTTTCTTCCTCGATTCATAGATAGTTACATTTTCAAGTCGCACTCTCAGAAAAAAAGTTGCGATTCTATTTTGCAGAACGGACAAAAATGCGTATCTTTGCATTTCATTTTGGATTGGAATTGCAAACAACATGGAAGGATTCATACTTGCGGCAGGACTGGGGACACGGCTGAGGCCGCTGACAAACGACAGGCCGAAGGCACTGGTGGAAATCGACGGCGTGACATTGCTCGAGATGGCCATCCACAGGCTGGAGGAGGCCGGGATTGAGCACATCGTGGTCAACGTGCACCACTTCGGCGAGAAGGTGATCGACTTCATCGGCTCGCGCCGGTGGCAGGCCCGCATCGACATCAGCGATGAGCGGCAGCTGCTGCTGGACACCGGCGGGGGGCTGAAGAAGGCGGCGCCGCTGTTCTCCGGGAAGGAGGATGTGCTGGTGCACAATGTGGACATACTGTCGGAGATAGACCTGCGCGACGTGGCACGGCGGCACCGCGAGGAGGGCAACCTGGTGACCCTCTGCGTGAGCCAGCGCGCCACCAAACGCCTGTTGCGCTTCGACGATAAAGGACATCTCGCCGGACGCACAGATGCCGACGACCCCGGCGGACTGGCCTTCAGCGGCATCAGCGTGGTGTCGCCGGAACTGTTTCCGCTGCTGCCGGAGGCGGACCACCCCTACCCCATCATCGACGAATACATACGCCTGTCGGCCGAAGGCAACGGCATAGGCTGCTACCGCCACAGCGCCGAGCACTGGCTCGACGTGGGCAAACCCGAAACCCTTGAAAAAGCAAGACTATGGAGACATTCCTGAAAAAGATAGCACAGCGCATCGTCGCCGACCACCCCAAAGACACCGACCAGGTGCTGGTGGTGTTCAACAACAACCGTTCGAAGAGGTTCTTCCTCAAGCAGTTCGACACCTTCGGGCAGGCCACCTTCCTGCCACAGGTGACGGCCATCGACGAGATGATCAAGCAGCTGAGCGGACTGGAGATTGTGCAGAACGAGTTTCTGCTCTTCGAGCTGTACAATATACACAAGCAGATAGGCGGACCGGAAAGGAAGTACCAGACCTTCGAGGACTTCATTTCGTTCGGCGAGCTGATGATGGGCGACTTTTCGGAGATAGACCAGTACATGGTCGACGCGCGGAGAATCTTCTACAACGTCTACGAGCTGAAACACATAGGCGAATGGGACATCAGCGGCAAGCCGCTGACGGAGTTCCAGCGGCACTATCTGGAGTTCTACCGTTCGCTGTACCAATACTATGTGAAACTGCGCAAGAAGTTGCTGGAGGACAAGAAAGCCTACAGCGGCATGGCCTACCGCAAGGTGGCGGAGGAGATTGGCACCCTGGCGGACGACTGTCCCTACAGCGGCATCTACTTCATCGGTTTCAACGCCCTGTCGCGCTGCGAGGAGCGAATCATCGGCGAATATGTGCGCCGCGGCATAGGCCACCTGCTGGCTGACAACGACATCTACTACCTGGAGCCCGACCAGGTGGGCGAGGCCGGATACTTCCTCAACAAGCACATGCAGGATTTCCCCGAGCTGAAGCCCGAGGGGCCGTCATGCTTCGAGCACAAGCCAAAACACATCACCATCGTGGACTGCCCGGAGAACATACTGCAATGCAAATACGCCGGACAGCTGCTCTCCACCCACACGGAATGGCTCAGCCCCAAAGAGGCCGAGAGCACCGCCCTGGTGCTGGCCGACGAGAAACTGCTCATTCCCACCCTCAACGCCCTGCCCGACCTGGACAGGAAATACAACGTCAACATCACCATGGGCTATGCTTACGCCGACAGCATGGTGCATGCGCTGATGACAAAGGTGTTCTCGCTCTACCGCCAGCACAGCGCACGCGGATACTACCACAGCGACATCGTGGAGGTGCTGGCCGACCGTTCGGTGAGCATGCTGCTGGAGAGTCCAGGCCTGCGGCGCAAGGTGGAGTACCTGATGCGCAAGGAGAACCACATACGCTGCAACCACGACGAAATCATGTCGCTGCTGCAGCGCACCGACGCCAAGAACCTCGAACGTGCCGACTACCTCTTCCCCGACACCCCCCCCACCCCCGAGGGATGCCTGGCCTTGCTACGCCGGCTGGCCACCGCTATCGTCGGCAACGACCTGCTGGAGAGCAACCCCAAGGAGAAGCAGTGCCTGGGCAGCCTGGCCGAAATACTGGACAACCTGGAGGAGCTGCTCAGCACCTACCCCGACACCGTGGCCAACATCGACACATTGGAAAAGATTTACAACCGTATCGCCACGCGCCATAGCATCTCGCTCATCGGCGAGCCGCTGATGGGCTTGCAGATACTGGGCATGCTGGAGACCCGAAACCTCGACTTCAAGCGTGTCATCCTCCTCTCCACCAACGAGGGCATTCTGCCCGGCGGACGCGGCGGCAACACCCTTATACCGCTCTTCCTCAAGAGTGAGGCCGGCTTGCCCACCTACGTGGAGAAAGACAATGTCTACGCCTACCACTTCTACCGCTTGCTGCAGCGAGCCGAGGACATCTACCTGCTCTACAGCTCGGAGAGCGAGGCCATGGGCAAAGGCGAGGCCAGCCGGTTCATCAAGCAGGTGGAATGCGAGTTGGCGCCGAAGTTCGGCATCGAGGTGGACCACATCTCCGTCAAAGCCGATACCCAATTGGCCAGTGCACAAGCCACAGCGGCCGTAGAGAAAAACGAGGCCCTCATGCAACGGCTGGCGGAGATGGGCCAGAGCGGCCTGTCACCCACAAGCTTCTGCGACTACATCGACTGTCCGCAGAAATACTACTACACACGCGTGCTGAAAGTGGACGAGAATGAGAACATTGATGAAGACCTCAATGCCTCACAGCTGGGCAGTTGTATCCACGCCGTGTTGGAGAAAGTCTACGGAGTCCATCTGAACCAGCCGCTGAAAGCGCAGGTGATGGACGAGGCGTTGAAAGAGCTGCCCCAATTGATGGAAAAAGCTTTCCAAGAAGCCTATTCCGGAGGACGCAACACCGAAGGGCGGAACCGTTTTCTCTACTCGGTAGCGGAATCGCAACTGAAACATATCTTCCAACAGGAGAAAGCACGTTTAGAACGTGGCGAACGGCTGATTGTGAAAGGTGTGGAAGAGAAGATTGAAGGTTATGCCATCACTCCGGAAGTGAACCTCAAAGGCACCATCGACCGTGTGGACGAACTGGAGGGATGCCTGCGTATCATAGACTACAAGACCGGTCGCCTGGACAAAGAGGAAATCACCTACGACGAAGAGAAAGAGTCTATGCCGGGCAAATGGCTGCAGCTGATGTGGTATGCCCTGCTCTACTGCCGCATACACCATCCTGCCACTATGGTGAAATCGGGCATCTACCCCTTGCGCAACCTTCGATCGGACGTAAAGATGGCCACCTGGCACACCGGCGACGACAACTCACCCGAAGCTGTAACCCCCGAAAAACTGGACCGTTTTGAGGAGCTGCTCCGCGAGAAAGTGGAGGAACTAATGAACCGCGACATACCCTTCATTGCCACCCCTTCAGACAAAGCCTGCCGATACTGCCCAGCAAAGACATTCTGCTCATCTGCCAAGTGATTTTTCACTCCCGTAAAGGCATAAAATGGTATTTTTTTTCTCCAATCAAAAAAAAAATACTATATTTGCAAGTTAAACAACAGGCACAAACCGACGGCCAAACACCGCCTATGTGCCTAACAAACATGTATATAAACTAAAGATAAATATAAAAATGAGAAGAACATTTTTTGTCCTCATGCTTGCTTCGGTGCTGCTCACCGGCTGCAACGGATTGTCCAAAATGAAATCAAGCAGCAACAAAGTGCGCTACCAAGCCAACCCCAACCCCGTGGAAACCATGGACGACAAAGTCGTGGTGAAATTCACGGGCCAGATTCCCGAAAAATACTTCGACAAAGGCTGCGCTGTGTTCCTGCAGCCCGTCTTCTCGTGGGAAGGCGGCGACATACCGCTGGAGCCTATCACCCTTAAAGGCGAGAAGGTAGACGGCGACGGCACCATCATCAACTATGCCAAGGGCGGCCGCTTCACCTATAGCGACATGTTCGACTTCAAACCCGGCATGGAGACCGGCCGCGTCACCCTGACGCCCGTGGGCTACAAAGCCGGCCACACCAACGAGGACGCCCGCTTCATGGAGGATGTCATCCATACCAACGACGGCGTCGAGTTCGCCACTGTGCTCCTCTCCGACGGCGTCAACAACACCTCCTCGTGGGTCGACATCAAGGGCAACATCTCCATCGCCCCCATCAACTACAACAAGACCCAGGGCATCGTCGAGACCGCCGACATCTACTTCCTCAACGGCACCTCCAACCTCGACTGGAACTTCGAGATGAACCGCAAGTTCGACACCTACAACACCTACCTCAACCTCAAACGCATCATGCTCGAGCAAGGCCTGCCCAAGCAGATCAGCGTCACCGGCTGGGCCTCGCCCGAAGGCGAGGAAACCAACAACGTGGGAGTCTCCAAGAACCGTGCCGACGTTGCCACCGCCCTGCTCAACAAGATCCTCGACGAGGTGCTCACCGTCATGGCCAAACGCGCCAAGGTGAAACCCCAGGATGTGGAGTACTACAAATACCAGCAGCTGAAGAAACTCATCATCACCAACCGTGCCGCCGGCGAGGACTGGGTGCACTTCGTGGTGATGGTCGAGGGTTCCGAGATACAGGACAAACACGCCATCATCAACATCGTCGAAACCCAGCAGAACGTGCTCAAACGCGAGCAGATGATCCGCAACATGGCCGAGACCTACGACGAGCTGAAGACCGAAATCTTCCCCAACCTGCGCCGTGCCCAGATAGCCCTCTACTACTCCGAAGCCCGCAAAACCGACCCCGAGCTCGCCAAACAGGCCTCCCTCAACCCCGCCAAACTCTCCTTCGACGAGCTGATGTATGCCGCCTACATCAACTACAACTACGACACCAAACTCAAATACTACAAATGGGCCACCGAGAACCACTCCTCCGAGTGGGCCGCCTGGAACAACGCCGGCGCCGTGGCTTTCTACCTTGACTCCATCGACGAGGCCGAGCGCTATCTCAATGTGGCCCGCGACCTCAACCCCCACAACCCCGATGTGCTCAACAACACCGGCCTCCTCTTCCTGGCCAAGAAGGACTACGCCTTGGCCAAGTACTACTTCGAGGAAGCCCAGCGCCAAGGCAGTTCCGACGCCGAGGTGAACATCCCCATTCTCAACCTCAAGCGCGGCAACTACACCGAAGCCCAGAAGAGCCTCAAGGGCAACACCTGCACCTACAACCTGGCCTTCGCCCAGATGATGAACGACGAGACCGGCACCGCCATCCGCACCCTCAACTGCTGCCTCGACCAGAACGCCGATGTCAACTACCTCCGTGCCGTCTGCTACGCCCGCCTTGGCGACAAGACCAACTGCCTCAAGAACCTCAAGGCCTCCATCGACGACAAGTACGACTACAAGCGCAAAGCCATGGTCGACACCGAGTTCCGCGAGTACTGGGACGATCCCGAATTCAAACTTATCGTGAAACTCTGGTAGCCCAATGATCAAGCGTCAGATTCCCAACCTCATCACCCTCGGCAATCTCTTCTGCGGTGTCGAGTCCATCTTCGCCGCGCTGGTGCAGAACGATGTCACGGCTGCCGCCTTGTGGATTTGTGCCGGCATCTTCCTCGACTTCTTCGACGGCATGGCGGCACGCCTGCTGAAAGTGCCCTCGGAGCTGGGCAAACAACTCGACTCGCTGGCCGACGTGGTCACCTCCGGTGTCGCCCCGGCCTTCATCATGTTCCGCCTTGTGGAAGAACCCATGAAGGCGCTCGTCCCCCTGTGGGGTGTCATCCTCATCATGATTCCTTTCCTGCTCATGCCGCTCTTCGCCGCCTACCGCCTGGCCAAGTTCAACATCGACACCCGCCAGAGCCATTCCTTCCTCGGCCTCCCCGTGCCCGCCAACGCACTCATCTGGGTCGGCATTGCCCTGGCAGGATTGGTCGCCAACAACCTGACCCTCGCCATCGTACTGGCCGTCGCGGCCATGTTCACCAACATCCTCATGGTGTCCGAGATGCCCATGTTCTCTCTGAAGTTCAACTTCAAGGACATGTCGTGGAAGTCCAACTCCACCCAGTACATCTTCCTGGCCGGATGCATATTGCTGGCCGCCGTTGAGTCGATATTCTTCAAACCCAGCTGGGTGGTATTGTCGCTGATAATCTTATGGTATATCTTTATGTCATTGCTACAGAAGAAACATGCTGAGTGACCTGAAGAACATCCGCATCGAGGATTACGACTACCCCTTGCCCGACGACCGCATCGCCAAGTTCCCCATCGCACAACGCGACCACTCCAAGCTCCTCTGCCTCAAAGGAGGCGACCTCTCGGAGCACCACTTCTACGACCTGCCCGACCTCCTGCCGGAGAACACCCTGCTGGTCTTCAACGACACCAAGGTCATTCACGCCCGCCTCTTCTTCCAGAAGGAGACCGGTGCCATAATAGAGGTCTTTTGCCTTGAGCCCCACGGCATGGACGTCACCGCAGCGTTCGCCCAGCGCGAATGCTGCACCTGGACCTGCTTCATCGGCAACAACAAGAAATGGAAGAGCGGTACACTCTGCGGAAAATGGAAAATGGACGGCAAAGCGTTTGAACTCACCGCCGAGCGAAAGGAAGCCGTGGGCAACGCCTGGATTGTGGACCTCCGCTGGACAGGCGGAGCCTCCTTCGCCGAGGTCATCGAAGCCGCCGGCGTCATTCCGCTGCCGCCATACCTCCACCGCGAGGCCGAAGCCAGCGACGCCACCCGCTACCAGACCGTCTATGCCCACCACGACGGCTCCGTGGCCGCCCCTACGGCAGGTCTGCATTTCACGCCCGAGGTGTTCGAACGGCTGAAGGCCAAAGGTATCCAAACCGAATACATCACCCTCCACGTCGGCGCCGGCACCTTCAAGCCCGTCAGCACCGACACCATCGGCGAGCACGAGATGCACGTGGAACCCGTCCACGTCACCGCCGACAACCTGCAGCACCTTGTCGCCCACGCTCCGAACCCCGTCATAGCCGTGGGTACCACCACTGTGCGCACCCTCGAAAGCCTTTTCTGGTTCGGCGTGCAGCTGCACCACAACCCCACCCTCGACCACATGCATATCCGCCAGTGGGACCCCTACGAGCTCTCTGCCGACGGCATCTCCTTCGCCGAGGCCTACGACAATATCCTACGCTGGATGGAACGCCGCGGCACCGACCGTCTTGACGGCGCCACGCAACTCATGATTGCCCCCGGATACAAATACCGTGTCATCAAGGGCCTCGTCACCAATTTCCACCAGCCCAAGAGCACCCTGTTGCTCCTTGTCTCCGCCCTCATCGGCGACCGCTGGCGCCAGTGCTACCGCTACGCCCTCGACCACCAGTTCCGCTTCCTCAGCTATGGCGACAGCTGCTTTTTCCTCCCCTGATGCCCGATGAGAGCCTTCCTCGACAGCCTCACCCAGACCCTTTTCCCCTGCACCTGCGCCTGCTGCGGCGACGTGTTGATGCCGGGCGAAAAACAAATCTGCATCAACTGCATGGCCGAACTCACCGCCACCCTCTACAGCGGCCATGCCCACAACCGCACCGAGCGTCTGCTCGGCGCCCGAATCCATTTTCTCCACGCCACATCCATCTTCACTTTCCGCCACGGCAACACCGTGCAGCGGCTCATCCATGCCATGAAGTTCCACGGCAACAGCGAGCTATGCATCCAGATGGGACGCCAGATGGGACTCGAGCTCCTGGCCTCGGGTCGCTTCGACGACATCGACCTGCTTGTGCCCGTGCCTCTCCACTGGTGGCGTCGTATCCAGCGCGGCTACAACCAAAGCGAACTGCTCTGCCGCGGCATTGCCCAAGTCATGCACCGCGAGGTAAACACCCGCACCCTGCGCCGCCACCGCTACACACGCCAGCAGAGCCTCCAAGCCTCGGCCGACCGCGAGAAGAACGTTGCCGGCGCCTTCTCCCTGCGCCACCCCGACGACCTTGCCGGCCGACACATTCTGCTGGTCGACGACGTCCTCACCACCGGCGCCACCCTCTGCAGCTGCTGCCAAGCCCTCGAGGAAATACCAAACCTTACCATCAGCATCGCCACCCTCAGCGTCGCCGGACACTAACCCTCCCGACGACAGTTTTTTTTTCGCCCCATCGCCTTACCAACTCCTTACCATCTCCTTACCAACTCCTACATTTCTTATATTTTTGTAGGAGTTGATAGGGGGTTGAATGGGGGTTGTCAGGGCGGTGGCACGACAGGGTGGGGATAAAAAAATATGGCCGATGCTGCACTTTTATTTGCAAAAATTGATTAAAATATTTATTTTTGTTGTTTCAAAAAAGGTCCGACAATCAAACAACAAGCTAACCGACAATACGTTAGAGAAATGAAGTACAAGAGAATATTGCTCAAACTGAGCGGAGAATCGCTGATGGGGAGCCAGAGCTACGGCATCAGCCCCGAGATGCTAACCCAGTATGCCACGGATATCAAGGCCGTGGTGGAACGCGGCTGCGAGGTAGCCATCGTCATCGGTGGCGGCAACATCTTCCGCGGTCTCAGCGGCGCCGCCAAGGGCATGGACCGCGTGCAGGGCGACTACATGGGCATGATGGCCACCCTCATCAACAGCATGGCCCTGCAAGCCGAGCTGGAGCGCCAGGGCATGAAGACCGAGCTGCTCGGCGGCCTGGCCATCGAGCCCATCTGCAAGGAGATGAGCCGTCGGCGCGCCAAGGAGGCCATGGCCGAGGGCCGCGTGGTCATCATCGGCGGCGGCACCGGCAACCCCTACTTCACCACCGACACCGCCTCGACCCTCCGCGCCATCGAGGTGGAGGCCGACGTCATCCTGAAGGGCACCCGTGTGGACGGCGTCTACACCGCCGACCCCGAAAAGGACCCCACGGCCACCAAGTATAAAACCCTCAGCTATAGCGAAGCCATCGAGAAGAAACTGAAGATTATGGACCTCACCGCCTTCGCCCTTGCCGAGGACAACAACCTGCCCATCTACGTCTTCGACATGAACCGCACGGGCAACCTGCTCAAGGTTGTCGACGGCAAACAGATAGGCACCCTGGTAAGCAACCAGAAGAAAACCAATAGCAAACAAAAAACAAAATAAAGATATGAACGATTTATCGAAAGCTTGCCTCGACGAGGCTAAAAAAGACATGCAGAGTTCCATTGGCTTCCTGGAGAAGGAACTGGCCAAAATCCGCGCCGGCAAAGCCAACCCCGGCATGCTCGACGGCGTGAAGGTGGACTACTACGGCACCATGACCGAAATCAGCCAAGTGGCCAACATCAACACCCCCGACGCCCGCAGCATCGTCATCCAGCCGTGGGAGAAGACCATCGTGGGTGCCATCAACAAGGCCATCCTCGACGCCAACCTGGGCTTCACGCCGCGCCACGAAGGCGATATCCTCCGCATTGTCGTCCCCCCGCTGACCGAAGAGCGCCGCAAAGAGCTCTGCAAGGCTGCCAAGACCGAAATCGAGAACGCCAAGGTCAACGTGCGCAACGTGCGCCGCAACGTTATGGACAAGGTAAAGAAACTCAAGGACAAATCCGTTCCCGAGGACGAGGTGAAGCAGGTCGAAAAAGAGCTGCAGGACATCACCGACAAGAACATCGCCGAGTGCGACAAAATCTACGCCGCCAAGGAGAAAGAGATTATGTCCATCTAATGCCTATAGTTACTATAGTTGCTATAGTTCCTATATGACCATTCATTCATTCGACTCCCTGGAGTCAACCAACAAGTATTGTGAAGCCCTCGACCTCGCTGAGGTGGAGGACTTCACTTGCTATTGGGCCCTGGAGCAGACCGCCGGCATCGGCCAGCGTGGCAACCACTGGCACTCCGCGCCGGGCCAGAACCTCACCTTCAGCCTGGTGCTCCACCCTGCGTTTCTGCCCGCCGCCCGGCAGTTCTGCCTCACCCAGGCCCTGTCGCTGGGGATTAAGGATTTTATTGAGTCTATAGTATCTATAGATCCTATAGTTACTATAGCATCTATCAAGTGGCCCAACGACATCTACGTCGACGGCCACAAAATCTGCGGCACCCTCGTCAGCACCCGCCTGCAGGGCAACGCCATTGCCTCCGCCGTTTGCGGCATAGGCCTCAACGTCAACGAGCGGGAGTTCCCCTCGTGGGTGCCCCACCCCACCTCGCTCGGCCTGCTGACCGGGCAGAATTACGCCCTGGAGCCCCTGCTCCGACAGCTGTTGGCCTGCATCGAAAAAAGATACAACGATTTAAAAACCGGCATCGACCCCGAGCCGGAATACCTGGCGCACCTGATGAACCTCCACGTTCCCGCGCGATACATATATAATAAGGAAGAAATCGCCGCCACCATCACCGGCGTCGACCCCCACGGACGCCTGCTTCTCACCGCTGCCGACGGCCGCAGTCTATCTTGCGGCATGAAGGAAATCCAGTTTGTTCTTTAGCGAAGTAGCAACACGGTGCCAATGCCTGTATAGACAAGCCCCTGCGACTTCAGTTCCCAATGGTAGGCGTATGCACCCTGCGGCATGGGACACCCATTGCGTGTGCCGTCCCAATGCTCAGAAATACCATTGCTTTCCCATACCAGCAACCCCGTACGGGTATATAAGGTCATCCGGAATTCCTCGACTGGGGCGCTGGCTTGTACGCCGAAAAGCCTGTTGGTCTCTGCGTCGGGGGTGAAAACATTGGGGAACCACAGCCCGCTGCAGTTTTCCATCGCAACAGACTGTGACACACAAACATCCCCCGCAGTGTCGAGCAGCTGGTACACCGTCGGCACCTTAGGGTGGACGACAATGCAGGGTTGTCCTTGCAGCGAATCGAGGGAACGGTCGTAGGGCTCGGAGTTCCAACGCACATTCCGCATACCCTCAACACAGAGGGTCACCTCCTCGCCAGGACAAACACGTTCTGCCGAGAAGGAAAGCCCCACCTCGGCGGCTGACACGTTCAATATCACCAGCGAGTCGCATCCCAACGAGGATGTCAACGTAAACCTATAGCTGCCTGGGGCGACAATCATGCTGTCGAGAAACCGCAGCGTGTCGCCATGGACGAGGATGCTTTCCATCTCGGTATCAGCCACTTCAGGCACCCATAGAGACAGCCTGTAGTGCACCATGCCGTGGCTTTCGAGACGCTCGCGCGAGAAGACATGCAGGCCAGGCGTGGAGGTTTCGGTGCTGTCTATGGTGAAGCCATAGCCACTGTAGGGCTGACGGGAGCAGATGGTGTCACGGTAGTCGACAGTGTCCATCTCGTCGGCCACATGAAGATTGTCGATAAAGATTTGCACCGTGCCAATAGAATCCATATTGCAGATTGGCTTGAAGGCCAGGCATCGAATGGCAGGAAGCGTTGCGTAACGGGTGCGCAGGTCGAGTCGATAATGTTGCCAGCTGTCCGTGTTGGCGGTGTTACCAGAGAACCAGGCAGCAGTGTCTATGACAATATTGGCAATCGGAAAATAGTTGTTCTCGGGGTCGGATTCGTCGGTGACATAGCCCATCTGGAGGACACCTGCATGCCACGGGAGGCTGTCCGGGGTGCCGAAATGGCCCACAGAATCATACCATATATATTGCACATCAAAAGAAATCACCGTGGGACGATTGCGGAATGGCGGGGAGACCGTGTAGGTATATTCCACGCGGTCACGCTGGCCGGCCATGGGTTTATCTGCATACAGCCAAAGTGCATGGTTGCCGGACCCCGTATGGTTCGGCGCAATCATCGAACATACAGTATAGATGGAGCGGTAAATATACTGGGTCCAGCAGTTGGCCTCCGTCACCAGTGTCATATCCACGGCACTGCCGGCCATAGGTGTTCGATAGGTGAAACCGTCGAAATCCTGCACATACGGCAGGTCCATGATGCAAGAATACGACTGACCATATACGATGGCCGGGGGAACCAGTAGAATCCATAAAACAATGCAACTGTATGAACGAGTGAAAAGCATCACCGGCCGTTGTGCATGATTTTCTTTATCAGCAACGAGACCACGGCGTCGTATTGTTCCTCGCTTTCGGCGCAGAAGATGTAGACGGCCTGGTTGAGATAGGATATGCCGAGGTAGCAGCTGCCGGCGATGTCGACCTGCTCGTTGACCACCGGCGGGTTGCTGCTGGGGTTGCTGCGGCTGCGACGGGCGAAGAGCACGGCGTCGTAGCCCTCGCGCAGCGAGGCCTGCTGCTCGGGCGAGAGGTCGCCGATGTAGAACTCCCGTTTCATCCAGGCCCAGCCTTCGTCGTCCTCGGCCTCGATGACGGTGACGTCGACACTCGACGCGCTGTCGATGGCGAAACCACTCACCGACGCCACCTTGACCCCCGGCTGCGAAGCATAGCGTTTGTAGAGGTCGGTCTGCGCCGAGGCGGAAGTGGCGAATGAAGAAAGAAGAATGAAGAATAGCAACAGGCACCACCGCAGCGTTGCGGCAGTCCCTCGAAACCTTAAACATTCAGCTTTATACTGTTTCATACCGAAAGGAAGCGTTTGATGTCATTGATGACGGAGTCGGCGTCGCACTGGTTGTTGCACACCACGACGGGTTCCGTTTTCTTGATGGCGGCGGGCTTGACGCTGGCAAGCTTGGGCGTTGGGACCGCCTTGGGCTCCGGCTTAGCCTTTGCAACAGGCTTGGGGGCCGCCTCGCGGGCCTCCACGGGGCGCAACACCTGCTCGACGGCAGGGACGACCTGCATGGCTGCAGGCACCTCGCGGACTTCGGCAACCATCACCTCCTCCGTTGGGCGGGGCATGACGGCCATCACCCCCGCACCAATCACCACCAAAGCGCCCACGGCCAGCGACGCACGGCGCCAGAGGATGCCGCGTGCACGGCTGTGCGCCGAGGCCATCACCTCGTCGCGATGGGTGAGGCGGTTGAGCTCGCTGCGCTCTTCGTCGGTCAGTGTACCCGCGCGGAACTTGTCCAGAAGGTACTGCAATGAGTTCTGTTTCATAGTTCTCGTTCTATTTTTTTTCTCAGTTCACAATGGGCATCGGCAAGGATACGCTTGACGGATGAGATGCTCATCTGCATCATGCCGGCCACTTCACTCAGGGTGTAGCCGTCCTCGTCGTGCAATTCGACTATGGCTTTGGCCACGTCCGACAGCTCGTCGCGTTTCTCGGCCACCAGCTGGAGCAGGCGTTCGCGGTCGTAGTCGGTGACGAGCATCATCTCGTCGACTCCGACCAACCGGTTGCGCCGCTGCAGCATATTCGTGCCCAAATTCTTTATAATGCGCACGCAATAGTCGCAGGGCGATTTGACGTAGAGTCTTGTCATAGTCCTTGTCAGGGCTTCCTGCACCACCTCGCGGGCATCGTCCTTGTCGCGGACGATAGCCATGGCTACGCTGAAGAAATCCAGGTAGTGGTCCACCAGCTGTTGTCGCATTTCTGCCCTTTTCATACTATAAAGAGTCAAAAGTGCCGTTTTTGGCTCACACTTTTAACATTTTTTTTTCAGCGGGGGTAGTTCCGGAAGCTGTTTCAGGCGTCCCTCGGCGAGGTCCACTTTCACTATAACTTCCTGTTTCCCATTTGTTAGCAGCAGGTACGGAACCCTCAGAACCGTGTTGTATCGGCAGGCCTGGTCGCAGACCTTCTGGGTGAGGGGAATTTCACATTTCTTGCATTCCACGATCATCCAGGGGTGCCCGTCGTCGTAGACCACGATGTCGCAACGGCGGGTCATGCCGTTGAGCGCGATGGCCCCCTCCACCTGCATCACCTCCAGCGGGTAGCCGGCGGCATGCAGGCGCAGGATGGTGTATTGGCGAACCCACTCCTCGGGCGTCAGCGCCACCCAACGGCGGCGCACAGGGTCGAACACCTCCTGCCGACCGTCACAATCCCGTACTATAGGTTCGCCATCCACTTCTGAACTCTTAACTAATAGATGGTGCTTTCATCGCCGCCTTCCTCTTCCATCTGCTGCGGACG
>DGTB01000082.1:0-2097 GCA_002394185.1 Bacteroidales bacterium UBA4347
GCTTTTAGATTTTATTTTAACTATCCTTTATTTATCATTCATAATACAAGAATAATACAAATATCGTATAAATACATTGCATTTTTCATCGGCAGAGCGAAGATTCTAACGCTATTTCGTCGGATTGTTTTTTACGGTAGGGGCTTGGCCTTGGAGACGGGGATAGGGGAGAGGATAAATAATTTTTTTTCGCAATTTAACTATTAATTCAAATATTATTCGTATCTTCGCAGATAGTATAGTGAATCATTAAATATAATAATATTATGACTATTAAAGATTTAGAACCTAAAGAACTGTGGGGTAATTTTTACAAACTTACCCGTTGTCCTCGTCCCTCCAAACACGAAGAGGTTGTCCGCGAATTTCTCGTCAATTGGGCAAAAGAACATAAGATTGACTGCCGCGTCGACAAGGTCGGCAACATCATAATGTCCAAACCCGCCACGAAGGGCATGGAGAAGCTCTGCCCCGTGGTGTTGCAGGCTCACATGGATATGGTGCCCCAGGCCCGTGCCGGCAAGGTGCACGATTTTCTGAAGGATCCTATCGAGACCAAGATTGTTGACGGTTGGGTGTACGCTTGCGATACCACCCTCGGCGCCGACGATGGTCTGGGCGTGGCTGCCGCCATGGCTGTGCTGGAGAGCAAGACCATCAAACATGGTCCTCTCGAGGTTCTGATTACCACCGACGAAGAGACCGGCATGACCGGCGCTTTCGGCCTCAAGAAGGGCGAGCTGAAAGGCAAGTATCTCCTCAATCTCGACAGCGAGACCGAGGGCGAGCTGTATGTGGGTTGCGCCGGCGGTGTCGATGCCACCATGACCATCCCCTATGCCACCGAAGCTGCTCCTAAGAAATACTGCGCTATGCGTCTCACCATCGGCGGCCTCAAGGGCGGCCACAGCGGCATGGAAATCAACACCGGCCGCGCCAACGCCAACAAGCTCATGTTCCGCATGCTTCGTTGGGTGGCCGACTGCGGCATACGTCTTATCAGCGTCGAGGGCGGCAGCCTCCGCAACGCTATCCCGCGCGATGCTACCTGCGTTTTTGCTATGCCTATCGAGCACATGGACTGCATCGTGGCAGAGTTCGAGAAAGTGGCCGGATGGATTAAGAAAGAGATTGCCACCGCCGACCCCGATTTCTTTGCTCAGTGGGAGAAGGTGCGCATGACTCCCAAGGTCATGACCGAGGCCGACACGCAGAAGATTATCAACCTGGTGATGGTTGCCCCCAACGGTGTCCAGCGCATGAGCACCGATATGGAAGACCTTGTCGAGACTTCCCTCAACCTGGCCAAGATGCACACCAACGGCAAGAATTTCTACATCCAGGCCCTCCTCCGCAGCTCGGTGGACAGCGCCAAGGATGCCCTGGCTGAACGCCTCGTCTGCCTGGCCGAGATGGCCGGTGGCAAATGCCAGCTCACCGGTGCCTATCCTGGCTGGAAACCCAACATGCAGAGCGGTCTGCTCAAGAGCATGAAGGCCACCTATAAGAAACTCTATAAGAAAGAACCCGCCGTGGTTGCCATCCACGCTGGTTTGGAGTGCGGCCTGCTGGGCGGCAAGTATCCCGACATGGAGATGATTTCTTTCGGCCCCACGCTCAACAGCCCTCACAGCCCCGACGAGCGCGCCAACATCGAGAGCAGCAAGAAGTTCTTCGACTATCTGGTAGCAGCCCTCGAAGCCATGCCCGAAATGAAGTAATTTTCCGCTTCCGACCGTAGCATTCTGGGCGCAACAGAGTGGAAACGAGTCCCCGTCTGACACCCAGAATGCTGTGTTGCAACATTGTCGATTTCATCGCTATCAGTGTGTACGCTGGTCCTAGATTCGGCATTTGCATCATTCAACAGTCAGAATTGTAGTTCATATAAACTCTCTAAATAAATAACTATATGATTTGTAAAGAATTATTGAACCCTCGCAGCATCGTCATCTGCGGTGCTTCCAGCGATATCCACAAACCCGGCGGCAAGGCCCTGAAGAACCTCCTCGAAAGCAACTTCAAGGGTACTGTCTATGCCGTTAACCCCAAAGAGACCGAGGTGCAGGGCGTTAAATGCTACACCAAGGTGGACGA
>DGTB01000082.1:2247-3053 GCA_002394185.1 Bacteroidales bacterium UBA4347
AAGGGCTTTATCATCATCAGCGCCGGTTTCTCCGAGGAGAACGCCGAGGGTGCCGCCATCGAGAAACATATCGTCGACAGCATCAATGCCGTCGGTGGTAGTCTCATCGGCCCCAACTGCACCGGTTTCCTCAACACCAACTATGCAGGCTGCTTCGATACCCCTATTCCCCGTCTCGACCCCCACGGTGTCGACTTCATCACCGGCAGTGGTGCCACCGCCGTCTTCATCAAGGAATACGGTATTACCAATGGTCTGACGTTCAACAGTGTTTGGGCTGTTGGCAACAGTGCCCAGATCGGTATCGAGGATGTGCTGGAACATCTCGACATGACTTTCGACCCCGAGAAGTCCAGCCGTGTCATCATGCTGTATATGGAAAAGGTTGGCGACCCGCAGCGTCTGCTCAAACACAGCCGCAGCCTTATCAACAAAGGCTGCCATATCGCCGCTATCAAGTCCGGCGGTAGTGCTGCCGGCAGCCGCGCCGCTTCCAGCCACACGGGTGCTTTGGCCACTAACGATGCCGCCGTCGACGCCCTCTTCCGCAAGGCCGGTATCGTCCGTTGCCAGAATCGTCAGGAGCTGACCACTGTCTGCGGCGTGTTCATGTATCCCGAAATCAAAGGCAACCGTTGCGCCGTCATCACCCATGCCGGTGGTCCTGCCGTTATGCTCACCGACGTGCTGTCCAACGGCGGCATGGAGGTCCCCAGCCTCAAGGAGCATCCCGCCAGCCCCGCCCTGCTGGAGAAACTCTTCGCCGGTTCTTCTGTAGGCAACCCCATCGACTTCCTCGCTACCGG
>DGTB01000148.1 GCA_002394185.1 Bacteroidales bacterium UBA4347
TATAAGAACGGCCGAATCGGACACGAATTTGAAGCGGTTTTGACCCGGGATGAGGGCGGCGGAAATTTATTTCTTCCATATTGAAAAAAAGTTGTATCTTTGCAGCATGAAAAAGATAACATTTGCATTAGTCCTTGCAGGGTCCATCCTGCTGAGTTCGTGTGATATACTCACACAAGTGGCCTCGCAGTTCACCTCCGTGGCCAACCTCGCCAACTGCGAATTCGCGCTGAAGAACGTCTCCAACGTCAGTGTTGCGGGCGTCAATGTGAAGAATCTGACCAACGGCAACCTGACGGCCACCGACATCGTGAAGCTCGTGGCCGCCTACCAGAGCAAGCAGGTGCCGCTGAACCTCAACGTCAACGTCGACGTGAAGAACCCCACCCAGACGCAGGCCGCCATGACGGCGCTGGACTGGATTCTGGCCATCGACGGCACCGACATGGCCAACGGCGTGTCGAGCAAGAACTACACCATCAAGCCCTCGACCACCACCACCGTGCCGCTGCCCGTGAGCACCGACCTGGGTCAGCTCTTCTCGCAGAAGGGTCTCGACGCGCTGAAGACTTTCGCCTCCAGCTTCGCCGGCGACGGTGTGTCGTCCAAGGTGGGTCTCCGCGTGCGTCCCAGCCTCAGCGTCGGCACCACCCAGGTACCCTTCCCCAACTACATCACCCTGGAAAAGAAGACCGGCACCTCCACCAACAACAACTCCTCCTCCTCGACCAACACAACCACCCCCACCACCAAGAAAGGCAGAATCTGATACATTAACAACCCTAAAAAAATAGAGAAACAGGCAGACGGGATTCCATCTGCCTGTTTCTGTTTCTAAAAAAGGGGTCTCCTATCCCTCGGTGCAGGCCGTCGCCAGGCGGAAGAAGAGCTGGGCGGCGGGCTCGACGAGGGCGTCGGGGAAGTCGTAGTCGGGATGGTGGAGTTCGGGCTGGTGCTCGCCGCTGCCGATACCGAACATGGCACCCTTGTAACGGAGGAGGTACTCGGCGAAGTCCTCGCTCCAGCGGTTGGGCTCCATCTGATAACGGACACGAAGCGGCACATCCTCTGCCGCTTTTTCTATTGCTTCCACGCAATCGCCATTGTTCTCGGTGGCGCGGAAAGGTTCGACGAGAGAACGACTGACTTTCAAACCATAACGAGCAGACACCTCGTCTACTACTTGGTTGGCTTCTGAGAGCATTTTTTCCATCTCGTCGTTGGTGAAAGCACGGAGGGTGAACATCACTTCGCCATGCCCCGCCGAAGTGCCGAAGGCCGGCTGCCCCACCCTCACGCATATCAGCGTAGACTGCCGAAACTCCCCATTTTGCCCATTAAGCCTATTGAACCTATCAATTATCTCGGCAATAGCCAATCCCGGATTGATGCCCAATTCGGGTGTCGAAGCATGTGTCTCGCGGCCGTCGAGGTGGTAGACCACACCCGTGGAGGCGGCTGCGAAAGTCCTCGGGCAGAGCACCACGGTGCCCAGCGGATAGCCAGGTAGGTTGTGCAGGCCGTAGAAGCGCACGATGTTGTACTGCTGCAAGATGCCGCTCTCCAGCACGGCCTGTGAACCAGTGCCGGTCTCCTCGGAGGGCTGCCAGAGGAGGAGGATGTTGTGAGTGGAGAGTGGAGAGTGGAGAGTGGAGAGCGCTTGTCCCCGAGTGCTATCCACTACACACTCCCCACTATCCACTAGTTCTGCCAGGCGGAGGAGGATGGTGGTGTGGCCGTCGTGGCCGCAGCGGTGGCCGATGGGCAGGGCGTCGGTGTCGGCGCGGAAGGCGATGGTGGGAACACCCCTCCGCCCTTCGGGCACCTCCCCTTGCGAAGGGGAGGAGTCTTTTGCCATCCAGACGGCGATGACGCCGTAGCCGCCGACGTTGGTGTAGACCTTGTCGGGGTGGAGGCCCTGCAGGTGACGGACAATCATATCGTGTGCAAACTGCTCGTTGCCGGCGGTCTGCGGGTGCTCGTGGAGCTGATGGCGTATTTCCTTGTAATCAATCATAGTTTCAAAATCTGTTCGCGGAAGAAGTCGCCGCGGTGTTCGAAGTTCTTGAAGGCATCGTAGCTGGCTGCCGCCGGCGAGAGGAGCACTACCCCACCCTGCGGTGTATGCTCGGCGCACCAGGGGACAATCTTGGTGTAGTCGTCCTCTATGAGAGTGGCTGAGTGGCTGAGTGACTGAGTGGCTGAGTGGATTCGGCGGCCGGCCTTGCCTACGAAGACAAGGTTCGGGATGGGGTGCTCTTGCAGGAAGGCGACCAATGGACTGTAGTCGATGCCGCGGTCGAAACCGCCGAGGATGAGGGTGTCGACACGGCCGAGGGCTCGCACGGCGGCGATGGCGGCCTCGGGGATGGTGGAGATGCTGTCGTCGTACCAGGTGATGCCGCGCACCTCGCCGATGCGCTCCATGCGGTGGCGGAGGCCATGGAAAGTGGAAAGTGGAAAGTGGAAAGTGGAAAGTGGCTGGCGCGTCACCAGGCTTGCCACACGGCAGGCCACGAGGGCGTTGCTGCGGTTGTGGTCGCCGCTGAGGGGGCAGGCATCGAGGAGCTGGCGCTCTTCGGCGGTGATGTCGTGGAGGCTATAGGGGTGGAGAGTGGTGAGTGGTGAGTGGTGAGTGGTGAGTGACGAGTGGGTGACGAGGTCGCGCAGTTCGTCGTTGTCGGTGCAATAGAAGAAGTGGTCGCCCTCCTGCTGGCGCAGGGCTATCTGGAACTTGGCCTTTTTGTAGCCGAGGTAGTTCTCATAGTGGTCGAGGTGTTCCTGGAAGAGGTTGAGCAGCACGGCGATATGGGGTCCGCGATGGATGTTCTCCAGCTGGTGGCAGCTGAGTTCGGCCACGACGAGGGAGTCGGGGCGGAGGTCGTCGAGGATGTCGAAAAGTGGGATGCCAATGTTGCCGGCCAGGATGGAGCCCGGCAGCAGGTGGTGGATGAGGCTGGCGGTGGTAGACTTGCCCTTGGTGCCTGTGACGCCGATGGTGAGGTCGCCGTAGACCTGCAGGAAGAGGTCGGTGAGGGAGGTTAGGTGAAAAGAGGATGAACCCCTCAGTCCTTCGGACAGCTCCCCTTGGGAAGGGGAGCAGCCAGTCGGGGCGAGGGAGGGGTCGTATTGGGGAAGAGGGAAACAGTGGAAGGTGGGGATGCCGGGGCTCTTGATGACGAGGTCGAAAGGCCAGTCGCCGTGCCATTGGTCGGCGGTGTCTTTCCACTTCCCCTTTTCCACCTGCGTGGCGATGGTGACGGGTGCCGAGGGCAGGAGTTTCTTGATCAGGTTCTCGGCGCTCTTGCCTTCGCGGCCGTAGCCGGCGACGAGTATGCGGTGGCCCTGGAGGAGGGCTTTCAGTTGTTCTTCTCTGTACATGCTTGCTGAAGGATTTGGCGTTCTTCTTCTGTGAGGTTGCCGATGGGAGAGATATGCTCCAGGTTTATTATCTGCCGGCGGGATGCCGGCGTTCCATCATATTCCAGGAGTTTGGGGAGACGGTCTTTGTACCAGCGTTCGACGGCCATCTGGAGGGCTTGGCGCACCTCGCTGACAGTGCCAACGCACTCGAAGGGCTTGGTTTCGGCCAGGCCGAGGAGCTGGCGGAACTCCAGGTCGAGCGATGTGTCGTCAAGCATCGACTTGCCGAAGATTTCGTTCAAACGTGCAGGTTCGATGAAGGGTGAAAGGATGATGTAGGCGAAGAGGCACTTGGCGCAGTGGCCACACCAGATGTCCTCCTTACTGCCGACGTTGCAGGAACGGAAAACGTCGTGGTAGGCCGTGAAGCGGCTGAACAGCATGGCTATCTGAAGCTCCGAGAGCGGGCGCAGGAAAGAGAAGTAGTTGAAGCTGGGTGAATAGGCACGGAAGTCGTCCTCAAACTCGAGGCTCTTGCTGTACTGATGGTTGACGCTTGTGCCGAGTACGGTGCTCTCATTGGCGGAGCTCTCGTTGCTGAGGGCCACATTGGGAATGCCGCTGAGGACGGAGGCCAGGCGGGTGTAGAAGGCCAGCATGGCGCTGAAGGGGGTGTGGCCGTTGAGGTAGCCTTTGGCGTTGAGTTCCAATAGCGTGGGGTCAATCTTGCGGCGGATGACGAGCACCTCCTCCAAGGGGAAGCCTGCCACACGGGCACACTCGCGAGTGGCGCCGCGAGGATTCATAATCAACGGCCGTATGGTCTTGCCCGCACGGCGCAGCAGCTCGAGCGTCACCACGCTGTCTTTTCCGCCGCCGATGGGGACAAGGTAGGAAGCGGTGAGTGGAGAGTGGAGAGTGGAGAACGGGCTGCCGCCGTTCTGACTTGTTTTGTTTTCCGTTCTCCGCTCTCCGTTCTCCACTCTCCGCTCTCCACTCTCCACTCTCAGAAAAGCTTCGGGGCTCTCCGAGATGCCGTTGGTATAGAAGAACTCGCCGAGGCCGTTCCAGTAGAGCTTGCGCCAGAAGGCCGTCTGTTCGTCGGTGAGTGCACCGCAGAGCACCCTGACCGTTGGCGGACAGGCACATTTCCAGTAGCTTATCAGTTCTATCATGCCGATGTCGAACACCATGCGGTCCAGCACCTGGGCTGGAACATCGCAGGAAAGGAAGGGGCGCGCCTCGAAGAGGGCCTCGGGGTGGAACACCACGTCGCCCATGCGGAAGTCGAACCACAGACGCAATCCCTCGGCTGTCCACTCGTGGTGGAAGGCCTCGTAGAGAAACTCGGGATAGCGCTCCCGCAACTCGACGTATTTTGTACTATTGTTATTCATATTGCTATATAACTACATTCGGCGTAAAATATTGTATCCATGCCGTACTAAATATTTTTTCAGCCCTGATACAATAAAAGAAACCGGGCTCCGTTATGGAACAAGTAACAAAAAAACATACAGAAAAATGACCGATTTTATACTCCTCGACATCGCCAACGGCTGGAAGACCGGCATCATGATTGTGCTGATGATAGTGGTGTTCTACCTCTTCCTCATCCGTCCGCAAAGCCAGAAAACCAAGAAAGAAAAAGAATACCGCGACGGCCTGCAGAAGGGCGACCGCGTGATGACCGCCGGCGGCATCCACGTCAGTTTCGTCAGCCGCGACGGCGCCTGGGCCATCGTCGAAGCCGCCCCCGGCGCCCGCATGAAAGTGCAGATTGGCACCCTGCAGCCCATTCCCGAAAAGAAACAATAACAAAGAGCGCAGGCTCCCGACCTGCATTCCTGTTAAGATTATTTAACATCAAAAACTTCGAAAACCGCGTGGGTTTTCGGAGTTTTTTCGTATCTTTGCACCGCTTTTTTTGCTCAAAAAAAGAGCAGAAACAGCAGACTAAATACTGTTATACAATAGTTTAAAACAGAAAATGGCAACAGAAGAAACAAGGGAAAAGATAGTGGAAACGGCGTTGCAGATGTTCAACAGCCGCGGCTGCCGGGGGGTGACGATGGACGACATCGCCCAGGCCCTCCACATGTCGAAACGCACCCTCTACGAGACCTTCGCCAACAAGGAGGAGCTGCTCACCGAATGCCTGATGCTGGTGCAGGAGCGCACCAACGAACGCCACCGCAAGGCCCACAGCCAGGTGGACGAGCCGTTGCTGGTGGCCATGTACATGCTGCGCACCAACGCCATGTTCATCCACAAATACAGCCGTATCATCGAGGAGACAGAACGCTACTACCCCGAAATCCACGACCGCTTCTTCAAACTGCACACGGGCGGCCTGCGGACCCTGATGGAGCACGGCATGGAATATGTGCGCAGCCACAACTATCTGAGAGCCGACGCCGATGTGGCGGTGGCCATCGACTTTTTCTGCAACCTCATCCAGCAGCAACGCATCTCCGAGGTGCCCGACCGCGAGGAGTATGCACGGAGAATCAACGAGATATGCTTCACTTACCTGCGCGGACTGATGACCACCGAGACCCTCATGCGCTACGACAAACATGTGGACCGCTTCGCCGAGGTCATTCAGAAACTGGATGCCGACAACGAATAGTTTAAGAAAATAAAATAAAAAAAAATAACAACAGATGAAATTGAAAAGACTGACATTAGCCATTGTGCTGGCAGGCATGGGGCTCACGGCCACAGCGCAGCAGACGCTGCGGCTGTCGCTCGCCGAGGCCCAGCAGTATGCCGTCGAGCACAACCAGACCATGAAGAACGCCGACCTGGAGGTGAAGAAAGCCGAGATGGAGCGCTGGAAGACGCTGTCCTCCATGCTGCCGTCTGCCAAAGCCACTTTCGACTACCAGAACATGCTCGGCTACGAGATGGAGATGCACATGGGCGGCAGCGGCGGCCCCGCCATCAAGATTCCCCTCAACCCTAACGGCACCTTCGGCATCAACGCCTCTGTGGCCCTGACGGGTGCACAGATTGTAGGCACAATGCTTCAAAACCTGGCCATTGAGATGACCGACCTCTCGCGCCAGCAGACCGTGCAGCAAACCCGCTCGCAGGTGAAGAACATCTACGTCTCCATCCTCGTCATGGAAGAAACCGTGGGCCTGCTGGACTCCAGCCTGGCCAACCTTGAGCGCCTCGCCGCCACCAGCCAGGCCAGCGTCGACGTGGGCGCCGCCGAGCAGGTGGACGCCGACAAACTGCAGGTGCAGGTTGCCACCATGAAGAGCAGCATCAACAGCACCAAACGCTCGCTCCAGATGCTGCGCAACTCGCTGCTGCTCCAACTGGGGGCCGACGTCAACAGCAATGTCGAACTCACCACCCCCGTGGACGACATCCTCAACGTCGAGAGTGCCGCCTCCATCCTCAACGAGCCTTTCCACATCGAAAACAACTACAACTACCAACTCCTGGCCAAGAACGAAGAACTGGCCACCCGCCAGGTCAACATGGCCTGGATGGACTTCCTGCCCACCGTAGCTCTCTTCTACCAATACAGCGGCAAGACCTACTTCGGCGAGGACGAAGGCATGAACATGACGCCCCCCAACATGATCGGCGCCAGCATCAGCATGCCGCTGCTCACCACCGGCACCCGCTACGCCTCCATCAAGAGCGCCAAGATTGCCCAGCAGGAAACCGCCAACAGCCGCCGCCAGGCCGAGGACGGCCTGCGCGTGCAGTACAACCAGCTGCGCTACGACCTCGCCTCCGCCCTCGAGACCTACGACATCCAGCGCCGCAACCTCGATGTCACACAGCGCGTTTTTGCCAACGTCACGGAGAAATACAACTATGGCCGCGCCTCGAGCCTCGAGGTCACCACGGCCAGCACCGACATCATCTCCGCCCAGAGCAACTACATCCAGGCCGTCATGAGCGTCATCAGTGCCCAGGTGGCCCTCGAAGACCTGCTCAACGCCAACAGCCAGAATTAAAATCCATCAACGAATAAAATAATAAGTACAATGAATAGATACCTCAAAATTGCGACCGTCGTCCTCGCCACCCTCTCCCTCGTGGCCTGCGGCGGCAAGGGTGGCAACAACGCTGCCACCACCACCAAGAAAGAAGCCGAAAAAGTGAAAGTGCAGGTCCTCCAGAGCGAGCGCATCGCCAAGAGCCTCGAACTCTCCTCCACCCTCGAGGGCTACGAGACCATGAACATCGCCCCCTCTGTCACCGGCCACATCGAGCACATCTACGTCGAAGTGGGCAGCCGCGTGCAGAAGGGCTCCATGCTCGTCCGCATGGACCAGACCCAGCTCAACACCACCCGCATCAACCTCGCCTCCACCAAGACCGAGCTCGACCGCGTCACCGCCCTCAAAGCCTCCGGCTCCGTCAGCGAGCAGGTCTACGACCAGACCAAGGCCGGCTACGACCAGCTGGTGGAAAGCGAGCGTTTCCTCGACCAGAACACCTTCGTCAAGGCCCAGTTCGCCGGCGTCATCAGCGCCAAGAACTACGAAGACGGCGAGATGTACACCGGAGCCCCCATCCTGCAGCTTTGCCAAATCAGCCGCCTCAAGGCTATCATCAACATTCCCGAAAGCTATTTCCCGCTGGTCAAGCAGGGTATGAAAGTCAACGTCTTTAGCGACATCTATCCCGACAAGGTGTTCCCCGCCACCATCGAGATTGTCTATCCCACCGTCGACCCCTCGACCCACAC
>DGTB01000047.1 GCA_002394185.1 Bacteroidales bacterium UBA4347
ACCTCCTCATCGAAATGCTCAGCCGACCTATCGACCAGATTTTCGAGATGAAACACCCTTGGCAGGTGGCCATGATTGAAGACATGCTGAAGCAGGCGGGAGAATAAAAGAGAACAATTGTATTGAGAACCAATTATTCGACACAACAGCCTAATCAAGGCTAAACCTGTGTCCGTAGGTCCATTCGACAAATTCCACACGTCCACCATGGGCATTGACGGCAACACCCAAATAGTTGTGATTCCAATTATAGTATGCTCCAGCACGTTCGTAAAAGGGTGTAGTCACCTGAGGAGATCCAACAATTACAGGACCGGCTCCAGCCTTGACACTTAACGGTCCCCAGAAAAACTCCATCATAGCCATTGCACTAACATACAATGGCAACCGATAGACGCCTTCTTCACGGTCGAGATGACGTGTGTCGCAGAAATTGTACCACAGATCTACAGCACCACCGAAAGCAAAGGTTGGACTGGTATAGTGCTCAAGGTAAAGCGACAAATCATAGCAGAAATAATAGCCGTCAAAATCTCTGTCACGCGACATTACACATCCCGGCGAAAAGGCTATACCGAACTCATTTTGGGGAGAGGGGACTGTTTTTGAATTGGGATACGGCAAATCAGGTATACGACTGCCAAAAGTATACCCTAAGTCCAACTGAAGATAGTTCAGTCCCATGTTTGGCCACATTAACATACCATTACTCGTATGAAGAACATGGGCAGCCACATAGAGTTGTTCTGCCGGGCGATAAGTAATGCCAAGGTCAATTAGACAATTGACTAACGACCCAATGAAAATATTATTCGTGTCGCCAGTAATACTGCGAGGGCGTGTATACGCCGAAAGTCCCAATCCAAGGGTCCACTCCCACTTTTCTCTCTTTCCCAGCGACTGTCGCAGAAGACCTGTAAGGCCAATGCGATCGCCAGCAAGAGATTTAGGAATATAGGCATACGATACCTTGACACCAAAAGACGGGAAATGTCGCCGAACACGCCAATAGGAAGTATCAATACCCCGGTTCCACATTGTGACATCCATACCATAAGTTATCGAACTATTATCGCTATATTGTCCATTGTTAGGCATCATATAACCACTATTGATTGACACATCCCAACTATGCAAACATGGCAATTCTTGTGCTTTCCCAGCTATAGCTATCAATGCAGCCAACGATGTCATAAATATCCTTCTCATCACACACACATTTCTAAGTATTCCTTTTCCGTGATTATCGTTATACCTAATTTTTCGGCTTTTTTCCTCTTCTCTGGTCCCATCTTATCACCAGCAAGAAGATAGGAGGTCCTACTACTAATAGAGCCAGAAACCTTGCCTCCATGTTTCTCTATGTCGGCCTTGATTTCTTCCCGGGAATAGTGCTCGAAGACGCCGCTTACCACGAACGTCAGTCCATCCAGCGGTCCACTGTTGTTTGTCCATTGTCCTTTCATCTGTAATCCAGCAGCACGCAACCGTTCAACGATGGCACGATGCCTCATGTCTGCAAACCATTCATAGATTGCCTTTGCTGTTACTTCTCCGACATCCTCCACTTGGGAAAAATCTTCTTCTCTTGCGGACATGATGGCATCCATTTCACCAAAAAACCGAGCGACCTTCTTTGCTCCCACCTCACCAACATAGCGTATACCAAGAGCAAAGAGCACGCGCTCGAATGAGACCTGTTTGGAGGCTTCAATAGCTGCAATAAGATTATCGGCAGACTTGTCCTGAATAGATGCCGATTGTTCGGCTCCCAATCCAATAAGTTGTTCTCGACGGAGGTCGTATATGTCAGCAATATCACGGACCAAGCCAACATTGTATAACATTTCGAGTCGCTCTGGCCCCAAGGATTCTATGTTCATGGCCTTGCGACTGACAAAGTGTTCAAGACGGCCAAGAATTTGAGGTCTGCATCCATCAACATTCGGACAATAGTGTCCAGCTTCCCCGTTAATACGAACAAGTGTTGCGCCGCATTCTGGACAACGTTGGATGTACGACACCGGCATGGCTCCTGGCAAACGTTTTTCCTTGTCGACTCCCACTACTTTGGGGATAATTTCACCTCCTTTTTCAATAAAAAGATGGTCTCCGATGTGGATTCCAAGGTTTTCAATAAAGTCTGCATTCACCAGGGTCGCACGGCGAACGGTGGTTCCTCCAAGCCATACTGGCTGCAGATTGGCCACAGGCGTCACCTTCCCTGTTCTTCCGACCTGATAAGAGATGCTTTCCAGCGGTGTGCTCACTCTCTCTGCTTTAAACTTATAGGCTATAGCCCAGCGTGGTGACTTTGCTGTAAGTCCAAGTTTATCCCACAGGGTGGTCTGATTGACTTTGATAACGATGCCGTCAATACCAAAGGGCAAGTTCCAACGAGCACGATCCCAATGGTCGATAAAGGATTTGATTTGGTCGATATCTTTGCATTCCTGAATATATGGCTGCACCTTAAATCCCATTTGTTTAGCCCATTCAAGACGTTCAAAATGAGTTGCCGGGAGTTTGCTTTCGTCCGGTCCCATCATGAAATACATGCAGAACATCAGTTTTCGCTTAGCGCACTCTGCCGTGTTCAGCAGTTTCAAGCTGCCGCTTGCAGCGTTTCTAGGATTGGCGAAGGGTTCGTCACCATTAGCCTCCCTCTGTGCATTCATTGCAATAAATGGCTCGAAAGGATATACGACCTCTCCGCGTGCCTCAAAATCATCGGGGTAATTGCCTCGGAGTCGCAAAGGGATGGTTGGGATTGTTTTGGCGTTGAGGGTAATATCATCTCCAACAGTACCGTTGCCACGTGTGACAGCCTGTACAAGCCTTCCATGCCGATAAGTTAATCCGATGGCCACGCCATCGTATTTCAACTCACAGGTATAGGTGAACGATGTGCCGTCGAGCAACTTGCGAGTGCGGGATTCAAACTCTTCTATTTCTTCTATCGAATAGGTGTTACCCAAGGAGAGCATAGGGAAACGATGCTCCACCTGGCGAAAGCTCTTATTTACTTCCCCGCCCACTCGTTTTGTGGGACTTAGCGGGGAGGCCAACTCTGGATACTGTCGTTCCAGATCTTGCAACTCCCGCATCATGGCATCGAACTCCTCGTCGGTTACCAGCGAACGGTCATTCATGTAGTATTCATAGTTCAGCCTGTCGAGTTCCTCGGCGAGTTCTTCCATTCTTTTTTGGGCGGGAGCAGAGTTTATTTCGCTGAAAAGGTCCATTCTCCGATAAAGTTTAATGATACAGGGCCAATGAGTTGCACATTTTCAAAGGCGGTTTTGTTTTTGTTGAAATTCACGCTGAAATTTCCACCACGAGTCACAAGATCATGTTTACCGCTGACGATGGCGCATGCGGTCACTCCTGTACCACAAGCCCAGGTTTCGTCTTCTACGCCTCGTTCATACGTACGTACTGCGAGTCGGCCATCGGGAAGTTCTTCGATGAAGTCCACATTTGTTCCGTTGGGAAAGATATCTTTCATTTCGCGGATTCTGCGTCCTTCACCAATGACATCGAAGTGCTCGAGGCCTACGACAGGCTGCACATAATGGGGAGAGCCTGTGTCGAGGAAACAGCCATCTAAACACGGCCGAACCTCCGTTGCGGAGACATTTCTCATCGCGAGTTTCACGATGCCTTTGCGAGAATCAGGATTCCAGCTGAGGATTTCTGCTTTATGCGGTCCATCGTATCCTAAAAAGTTTAGTTTATCGCCCAGTCCGAGGAGGTGGGCAAACGCTGCAATACAACGTCCGCCATTGCCACACATCGAGCCCACACGGCCATCACTGTTATAGTAAGTCATCTCAAAATCATACCCATTCGCAGCTTTTCCAAGTGTCATAAATCCATCAGCGCCCACACCGAAACGACGATGGCAAAGGAGGGCCAACTCTTCCTCGGAGAAAGAGCGGCAGTCTATGCGGTTGTCGACCACAACGAAGTCGTTGCCCGCCCCGTCGAATTTATAGAATTTCATTTTTTTCATATATGTCAATAATCGATCAGAGGGAAAAGTTTGTGGAGGAGTTCCAGTTGAGGATTCGATTCCAGCATTGCAGTATATTTATCTTCTGGCGTATACAGAATTTCCGTTTTTTCAACAAATCGCGGATTTACCTTGCAGTCCAAAGCTTTCATGCCTGTACGGGCCCGGATGAATTCCATTATATCTATCTTATGGGCTTTGAATTCATCATCAAAAGAGACTGTCTGGGCATCCACTTCGAAGCATCCAGGATGCTCCCCGAGACGAGGTACGCCTTCGTTCATCAGTTCTTGCAGATCCAGTTTTTCTGCAGCTTCATTCCAATAACGTGAGAGGTTCTCCTCCGTCAACTGCTCAACCTCTGCAGTGATGTGATTCATTGTTTCCACTTTCGGTGAGGCCTTGATGGAGATTGACGAGAGGGGGACAAACGGTTTTGGGGTGTTAGGTATAGTAGTTGTCGATGCCTGATGTGTTGCCGGTGGTGTAACTGGTTTGGCAGATGTCTCAATACCGGCCTCTTTTGGGGCAGTTTTATCGGTTTGCTGTATCTCAGCGTCTGTTTTCTTTCCCGTGCCTGCCTTGCGGCCTCTCGCAATCTATGTTTCGGTCATAGTGGCACTGACCAGTTTCATCAAGCAGACTTCGACGAAGAGGTTTTTGTTGTTAGCCTCGCGGAAACGGAATTCAAAGTCGGAGGCGGTGTTGAGATAGCTGAGCAGAAGAGGCAGCCCGCACAGCTGGGACTGCTGTGCGTAGCGTTGGCGGAGTGCGTCGCCTCCATCGATGAGCTGGAGTGTTTGAGGGTCGAGGCTGACCATGAGGTTGCGCAGGTGCTCGCAGAGGCCGGTGAGGAAGTGCTGTCCGCCAAATCCTTTACCGATTATTTCTTGATACAGCAGCAGCGAATGGCTCAGGTCTCCCTGTCGGACAAAGTCCAGCAGGCGGAAATAGTAGTCGGAATCAAGGACGTTGAGGTTTTCCAGCACCCCGTGTCGGGTGAGGTTACCCTGCGTGAAGTTGACCAGTTGGTCAAAGATGGAGAGAGCGTCGCGCAGGCCACCTTCGGCCTTGGTGGCAATAATTTCGAGGGCGCCCTCCTCATAGTGGACGCTTTCGTTGTCGGCCACAAATTGGAGGTGCCGGACGATATCGTCGTTTTCTATACGTTTGAAGTCGAATACCTGGCAACGGCTCAGGATGGTGGGGATGATTTTGTGTTTTTCGGTAGTGGCGAGGATGAATTTGGCATAGGCCGGGGGTTCCTCGAGGGTCTTCAGGAAAGCGTTGAAGGCCGCCGCACTCAGCATGTGGACCTCGTCGATGATGTATACCTTGAATTTGCCCATCTGAGGGGGGATGTAGACTTGTTTCACCAGTTCTCGCATATTGTCCACGGAATTGTTCGAAGCGGCGTCGAGCTCGAAAATGCTCATCGAGGCGCCCTCGTTGAAACTCCGGCAGCTGTCGCACTCGTTGCAGGCCTCGCCGTCGGCGGTGCGGTGTTCGCAGTTGATGGTTTTGGCCAGGATACGCGCACAGGTCGTCTTGCCCACGCCTCGGGGACCGCAGAAGAGGAAAGCCTGGGGCAGCTGGCCGGTGGCGATGGCGTTCTTCAGGGTCCGGGTGATATGCTCCTGCCCTACGACGCTGGCGAAAGTCGTGGGGCGATATTTTCTTGCCGATACTACAAAATTATCCATATCGAGTGATACTATCTATTTTAAAATGCAAAGATACACATTTTTTTTCATTTATAAAGAAAAAAAAGAGGTGCACAGCGGGTGTGCACCTCTTTTTCTTTGTCATTCAGGCTGTCAGGGTTTGGGGGGAGTTTTGTCGTTGGGGTTGTAGAAGACGAAGTGGTCGTCGATGACGTCGATGATGACGGTCTCGTTGGAGTGGATTTTGCCTTGGAGGAGCTGACGGGACATTTCGTTGAGGATTTCGCGCTGGATGACACGTTTGACGGGACGTGCACCCATGGCGGGGTCGTAGCCGACCTCGGCGAGACGGTTGACGGCTTCGTCGGTGACGGAGATGGTGATTTCGTTCTGCTCGAGCATTTTGGCGACACTGCGCATCTGTATGCGGACGATGTCGCGAATCTGGCTCTGGGTGAGGGGCTGGAACATGATGATTTCGTCGATACGGTTGAGGAACTCGGGACGTATGCGCTGCTTGAGCAGCTCCATGACGGCCTTCTTGGTCTCGTCGAGCTCGTACTGGCCCGCGGCGGGGGCGTGTTCGAGGCGTTCGCGGATGATGTCGGAGCCCATGTTGGAGGTCATGATGATGATGGTGTTCTTGAAGTCGCAGGTGCGGCCTTTGTTGTCGGTAAGCCTGCCGTCTTCGAGGACCTGGAGGAGGATGTTGAAGACGTCGGGGTGTGCCTTTTCGATTTCGTCGAAGAGGACGATGGAGTAGGGTTTGCGGCGGACGGCTTCGGTGAGCTGGCCGGATTCGTCGTAACCGACGTACCCTGGGGGCGCACCGATGAGTCGGGAGACGCTGTGTCGCTCCTGGTATTCGGACATGTCGATACGGACCATCATGTTTTCGTCGTCGAAGAGGACTTCGGCGAGGGCTTTGGCGAGTTCGGTTTTGCCGACGCCGGTGGTGCCGAGGAAGATGAAGGAGCCGATGGGGCGTTTGCCGTCGGAGAGGCCGGCACGTGAGCGGCGGACGGCGTTGGCGATGACGGAGATGGCCTCGTCCTGACCGACGACGCGCTTGTGGAGCTCGTCCTCGAGGTGGAGGAGGCGTTCGCGTTCGGACTGAAGCATGCGGGTGACGGGGATGCCGGTCCACTTGGAGACGACTTCAGCGATTTGCTCGGAGTCGACTTCCTCGTTGATCATGGCGTTGTCGGCCTGCATTTGTTTGAGCTGGAGTTTGAGGTCCTGGACTTTCTTTTCGGCCTCCTTGATGCGGCCGTAGCGGAGCTCGGCGACGCGGCCGTAGTCGCCGGAGCGTTCGGCCTGTTCGGCTTCGAATTTGTAGGATTCGATGTTTTTGACTTGGGCCTGGATGGCTTCGACGATTTGTTTTTCGTTCTGCCAACGGGCTTTCATCTGGTCGCGCTGTTCGCGGAGGGAGGCGAGTTCTTTGTCTATCTGGGCGATTTTGTTCTGGTCGTTTTCGCGCTTGATGGCTTCGCGCTCGATTTCGAGCTGGCGGATGCGGCGTTCGATTTCGTCGAGTTCCTCGGGGACGGAGTCGATCTCGAGACGGAGCTTGGCTGCGGCCTCGTCGATGAGGTCGATGGCTTTGTCGGGGAGGAAGCGGTCGGAGATGTAGCGGTGGGAGAGTTCGGCGGCGGCGATGATGGCTTCGTCCTTGATACGGACGCGGTGGTGGACTTCGTAGCGCTCCTTGAGGCCACGGAGGATGGAGATGGTGTCGGGCACGGAGGGTTCGTCGATGAGGACGGACTGGAAACGGCGCTCGAGGGCTTTGTCTTTCTCGAAATATTTCTGGTATTCGGCGAGGGTGGTGGCGCCGATGGCGCGGAGTTCGCCACGAGCCAGGGCGGGCTTGAGGATGTTGGCGGCGTCCATGGCGCCTTCGCCGCCGCCGGCGCCGACGAGGGTGTGGATTTCGTCGATGAAGAGGATGATTTCGCCGTCGGCCTCGTTGATTTCGCGGATGACGCTCTTCAGTCGCTCTTCGAACTCGCCTTTGTACTTTGCGCCGGCGATGAGGGCGCCCATGTCGAGGCTGTAGATGGTTTTGCTTCGCAGGTTCTCGGCCACGTCGCCGCTGACGATACGCTGCGCCAGGCCCTCGGCGATGGCGGTCTTACCGACGCCGGGTTCGCCGATGAGGATGGGGTTGTTCTTGGTGCGGCGGCTGAGGATCTGCAGCACACGGCGGATTTCCTCGTCCCTACCAATGACGGGGTCGAGCTTGCCGGCCTGGGCGAGCTGGTTGAGGTTTTTGGCGTACTTGTTCAGTGCGTTCATGGTCTGCTCCTGGTTCTGGCTGGTGACCTTGGAGCCCTTGCGGAGGTCGGCGATGGCGGCCTGGAGGCCTTTCTCGCTGACGCCGGCATCCTTGAGGAGCTGGCTGATGCGGTCGCGGCCGGCGACGAGTGCGAGGAGGAGGTGCTCGACGCTGACAAACTCGTCGTTCATCTTGGAAGCGGTCTGTGTGGCGCGGACGAGGGCCTGGTTGGCGTCGTTGCTGAGGTAGACCTGGCCGCCGCTGACGCGGGGCATGGTGCCCAGAATGTCATCCACCTGCTGCGTCAGGCGGGGGATGTTGACCTCCATTTTCTTGAGGAGGTAGGGGGTCACGTTCTCGTCCTCGGAGAGGAGCCCCTTCAGCAGGTGGGCCGTCTCGATGGCGGGGTGCTGCCCTCCGAGGGCAACTTCCTGGGCCTTCTGCACGGCTTCCTGCGCTTTGATTGTGAACTTGTCTAAGGTCATAGTTTATTTGGTTTTTATTATTTTTTCAATTCTGAACCTATCATGCCGGCGGGACGCCGGCGCTCCATGATAAGGGCAATAAGTGTACCAAACAAAAAAGGACTGCCAAAATGGCAGTCCATGTGTCAGTTCTCGTATTTTATCTGCTCGCCCTCGGCATAGCGTAATTTGGCCTTTGGGAGAGGAGTTTTGAACCCCTCAGTCCTTCGGACAGCTCCCCTTTTCGTAAGGGGAGCATCCTGATGGGTTCTTTTCGGACAGCTTCCCTTTCGTAAGGGGAGCATCCTGATGGGTTCTTTTCGGACAGCTCCCCTTTCGTAAGGGGAGCATCCTGACGGGTTCTTTTCGGACAGCTCCCCTTTCGTAAGGGGAGCATCCTGACGGGTTCTTTTAGTTCTGATTGAGATCCGGGTACCCTTCCGGGTTCTGGCGCTGCCAGTTCCAGCTGTCGCGGACCATCTCGTCGATGCCATACCTGGCTTCCCATCCCAGTTCGGCCTTCGCCTTTGCGGGATTGCAATAGCAGGTGGCAATGTCGCCGGCACGGCGCGGCTTGATGCTGTAAGGAACATCGACACCGTTGACGCGGACGAAAGCCTTCACCATGTCCAGCACCGAGTAGCCGTGACCCGTACCAATATTATATATGCCTATGCCGCAACGGCGGGCAATGGCCTGCAGAGCGCAGACATGGGCTCCGGCCAGGTCGACGACGTGGATATAGTCGCGCACTCCGGTGCCGTCGGGCGTGGGATAGTCGTTGCCGAAAACACCCAGCTCCTTGCGCTTGCCGACGGCCACCTGGGTGATGTAGGGCATCAGGTTGTTCGGTATGCCGTTGGGGTTCTCCCCTATCCTGCCGCTGGGATGCGCACCCACGGGGTTGAAGTAGCGCAGCAGCACCACATTCCACTCGGGGTCGGCCTTCTGGATGTCCATCAGCACCTGTTCGAGCATGCTTTTAGTCCAGCCGTAGGGATTGGTGCACTGCCCTTTTGGGCATTGCTCGGTGATGGGAATCTCGGCGGGGTCGCCGTAGATGGTGGCCGAGGAGCTGAAGATGATGTTCTTGCAGCCGTGCTTGCGCATCACGTCCACCAGCGTCAGCGTGCCACCGATGTTGTTCTCGTAGTATTCCCACGGCTTCTCCACGCTCTCGCCCACGGCCTTGAGGCCTGCGAAGTGGATGCAAGCATCCATTTTATGCTCGGCGAATACCCCCTCCAGACCCTCGCGGTCGCGGATATCCACCTCGTAGAACGGAATATGGACCGCCGGCGTCTCGCCGGCACCAATGATTTCCTCCACCCTCCGCAGCGACTCGGGGTTCGAGTTGCTCAGGTTGTCCACCACCACAGCCGTGTGGCCCGCCTTGTAAAGCTCTATTAACGTATGGGAGCCGATGAACCCCGCCCCCCCGGTTACCAGGATATTCATACCTTACTATCTTTTTTTTCTTAATACTCAATCAAACAAAATAAAAAGAATAATCAGAATTATTCCACCCCTTTCTTTTCATTCTGATTGAGATAGATTTCTTCTTGTTCTTTTAGTTCTAATTGGGATATAACGCAGAGAACACCACAATATTGTATCTCCAGAACAAAAAAACTTGGGGTCGCAGCCTGTCTGCCCCCACCAAGCCTCCCCCCCCTATTGAAGAGAGTCCATCAGCACCTTCAGCGCTGCATAGTAGCGCTCGTCCTTGGCCTTGAGCACAGAGAGAACGTTCAAATAGACCACCACCACCGTCGCCCCTGTATGATTGAATATCGCGCGGGCTATGTGGGTATCGTCGAGGCCGAAACACCTGTTGCCGTGAGTGGCAAAGGTGAAATTGAAAGTATAGTCCTTGCGGGCCGCGGAGTGGACCATAACCTCGGAAGCATTCCTGCGCAGACGCTCGCAGAAATCCTCCACCCATTGGCGGTCTCCTTCAGCCACATGCGAGCCCTCGAAGCGGTAGCTTTCGGTGCCGGTGGGCATGCCCCATTGCACCTCGAAGTCCGCCCTGCCGCTGGCCCCGCTCATGATACAGAGCACGCGCTGGCCCCGGTGGATTTGCCGCAGGGCATCGATGTAGTCGGCGAAGATGGCGTTGCCGATAGCCTCGTTTTCGTTGCACTTTCCAGAGGTTGGCGAGAAAAGGTCGGTAGGCACTTTCATGTCGGCATAGTAGGGGCTGGAGGTCTGGCCCGTTTCGTTGGCCGCGCCGTAGAAGCGTCGTTCGCGGCAAATGAGGTTGAAGGGGGTGTTCTCCGCCACAGTGGCTGCGATGTGCGAGAGCGAGTATTCGGTGGCGTTGTAGGGAAAGAGGAGGACGGTGGTCTCGTCGGCATTCCAGCGGCGATAGCCGAATGTGGTGTTGCAAAGGAACCGTTCCACCACCGTCATGTCGTTTGCGCGCAGGCTCTCGTCACTCTTCATCGGGCGCAGCCGCATATCGTCCGACGAGCGCACAGCCTCCAACATCTCGTTGTCGGTGAGCATACAAATGGCGCGCAGATAGTCGACCGAGAGGTAGCGGGCCGGTGCCGAACGCGGATGCTCGTCGTCGCTCATCAGCAGCAGCTTCTTCCGCAAATGCTGCGACTCGAAGCGCCGGTAGAGCAGATTGCGGCGCTGCTCGAGTTCCTCTTCCTGGCGGGTGGCCTCGATTGTCTCGATGAATCCGGACCCTATCAGTCCCGCCGGCACGGCGAAGATGGCGATGCCCAGCACACCCACCAGCACCGCTATCAGGCGGCCCCAGAAAGTGACAGGCGGCGTGTCGGCGAAGTCGCCGGGGTCGCCAATGTACTGCATAAAAGCCCACACAACACTGCACCACCCATTGTCGTAAACCTCGGGCTGCGCCTGGTGCTCCACGAAGAAAAGCAGGAACGACAGGATAAGTGTCACAATGCAGAGAAACTGCAGCGAGATCCACAGCTCGTGACTCTTCGACCGGAAGGCATCGCCCAGCAGGCGGAACGACTTCATATAGCGGAACACCCTCAGCAACCGGAACACCCTCAGCACCTTCAGCGCCGCGTATGGCACGGGGAACAGCAGCGCAAGGTAGAAGCTGTAGGTCGACACAATGTCGATGAAACCATAGAACGACAGGCAATACCTCACACGGCCCCAGAAGCCCTTGTACTTCGCGTCCAACAAATCGGCACACCAGATGCGCAGCGACACCTCGATGGTGAAGACCGCCGTGGTGAAGATGTCGATGGCGCGAAGCCATCCGCCGTAGCGAAGGCTGATGCTGTCGAAGGTGGAAAGGAACACCTCGACGGTACTGATGATGATCAGACCGATGATAGCCCAATCCACCTTGTTCTCCCACTGCCGCGTCTCCAGTCGGTCGTCGAAGACGCGGTTCAACTGCTGCTTTATAGATAGTTTTTTTATAACTTCCATTGATTCGCCAAACACTAAAAGCCTCCCCTACTTCACCCGCACCACCTCGCAGTCTTCGGGGAAAGCATTGTAACGCACGCCGGCATCGGGGTTGGGTATGACCACCTGTTTTATCCGTGTTCCTACGAAAGCCTCACTACAGATGTCAACCACCGAGCTGGGAATAATAACACTCTCGAGGTTTTCATTGTTAAAGAACGCCTGGTCGCCGATGCGCTTCACCGAGTTGGGAACAGAGACCTTCGTGAAAGCGGCGAAGTCGAACGCCCAGTTAGGTATTTCGCCGAGCGTTTCGGGAAGTACAAAATTGGCCAACTTGCTGCAACGGCTGAAAGCACTGACTCCCATCCAGCGCAGCGACGGCATTTCAACGGTCGTCAGGCCGGTGCAACCATAGAAAGCGCTGTAGTCTATGCCCTCCACGCCGGCAGCCTGCACGGCCGTCAGCCCGCTCTCGCGGAAAGCCTCGGGACGAATGGTTTTCACGCTGTCGGGTATCAGGACTTCCGTCAGCTCCTTGCAGCCCATGAAAGCCTGCTTTCCAATGGAAGCAACTGTGTAGCAGCGGCCTTCACATTTCACGGCTTCGGGCATCACCACTTTCCCTTGAGGTTTGTCTCCTTCCGCCGTCAGCACCTCCACCTCGTGGTCGTTCTCCGCATGGAACAACAGCGTGTGCCCCGACTCAGTCTGGCCTATGAACAGATGCTCTGCCTGTTGCTCTACGTGTATCATATTTGATATGATTTATTGGGTTATTTCTTCTTTGCACGTTCGCGCTCGCGTTTCAAGTCGTCCTTGGCACGTTCGATGTCGCGCTTCAAACTCTCGATGCGGCGGTCGTGACTGGCGGCACGCTCGATTTTCTGTTTGCGGTAGCTGGCCTTGCTGCTGGTGGTGGAGGCACGTTTGACGAGATCTGCATAATGAGCATTGTCTCTTTTCTTGGCCTCACGCTCGTCGGCGACATCCTTGCGGAGGTCGATGAGGCGCTTGCGGTAGTATTCTACGCTCATAATTGTTGTGTTTTTTTTAAATGTTATTATTTATTGATTAATTAAAGTTTACTGTTTCTGGGACACTGGAAGTTAACTCCCTCCAAATAACCCTTTTGTGCAAAGAGTGTGCGGATGCGGTTCCAAGCCACGATATTGCCCTTTATGGTGGCGTCGGGGCAGAGCTTGAACGACTGCTGCAGGTTGTCGGTGATGCAGTCGGCATATATGTCGCGCATCTCGGCCTGTGTGAGTGTAGGCCGTGCGCAGCCTCGCTCGTTGCCCTTCAATGGTTTGCAGGGTACGAAGCTGTACATCCCTTCATAGGGATTCGCGGGCGACGCGCCATAGTAGAGGCGCATCCGCGAACCGTCTTTCTTCCATCCAGGCTCGTTCATTCCGAGGCCAATGCCCACAATCTCCGCATAGTCTTTCAAACCGGGGTCGAAATCCATACCTCCAAGCTCGTCGCAATAGTCCTTGTAGTCGCCCACCACGAACACCGTGTCGACCGCAAACAGCCCGTTTACCCTCGATCCGAACAGCACCACGCTGCCCGGCAGCAAATGTGCCAACTGCGTCGGTCCCGTCTTGCGTCGCTGCTGGCAGCAGCGGAAGAGAAACTGCTCGTGGAACACAAAGGGGTCTGTGTTTTGACGGTAGCGACCCTTACCATCTTTAACCGTCTCTGTCAAGTCCAGCACCGGACGGTGAATCACGTGAGGCGAGCATCCATCCTCTTTGGGATTGGTTATACGTGTAATGAGCGACTGCGGCTCCCACTCTCCCCAGAAGGTCAACTCCTCCTCTATCAAACGGTCTCTGGAAACATACTGTCCTTGGGCACAAAGGAACTTGCGGCGGTGGCTGCCGTGGTTCCAGGCTATGAGGTCACTCTTGTTCCTCTTTGCAGGGCGGTTCTCTATGCCGGGGTGCATGAACTGCACGAAAGAAAGTATGTCGGTCATAGTTTGTAGTCTTTCTTGATTTGCATTAGCTTTTCTTTAAGGGTCTCTTCTTTGATGGAGAACGGGCCCGAAATATTGTTGAAACCCCAAATGACAACACATCCACTCTTCGTCTTTCCGACCCTCAGATAGTGGCTACCTTTATCGGCATCGCCAAGGTAGGCCTTGAAAGCTATAGGGAACTGCTCTTTCACCACAGCGCTGTTGGCCGAAACCAGCACCGTGTCGGGCTTCAATAGATCCATCAGGTCCTCATAGAGACCATTCGACTGTTCGTCGATATATTTCTTCTGTAGGGGAGAAAGCTTGCTCCACGTCGGGTCGGTTGCCGATGGGGTGTATATGTCAATGTGGATAGCACGGTTTGGCATCTTGGTGGCCGCATAATAGCTAGCATCCAATGGTTTTAAGGCCTTCTCGAAATGGTTAAACCATTTGCTATATGGCTCCGTCTCGAAATAGGCATTCATCGCGGCGACGTAAATCTCGACATCCTTTGCTCCGAGTGTCTTCTTGCCTCGTAGTCCTGACGCTTTGGGGAAGCGGTCTTTGTCTTTTGGGAACTCCTTCAACGACGGGTTCAACCCTACGGTGACAATCTTCCTTTTCGAATGGCAGTAGGCTTCCATATCGCCGAACCAAAGGATGGGGATAGAATCCTGTATCATATAGTCCTTCACCTGTGAGCTCTCCATCAGGTTGCGATGGTTGATCCAGCCTCTTTTGACAATGCCCTCAATCGTTTTCATAATGTAACAGCTGTTACCGGTTGTACTTGTGTTTCTTTTAACGTATTACGTTGGTATTATAAGAAAATGCACTGTAATCTACATTGCATTGCTTGTTGGGTATCACCACATTGCCGAGAGCATAGCACCTGTTGAATGCATAACCACCTATTTTCACTACCGAAGCAGGGATGATGACCTTCTCTATCTTTTCGCAATCACAAAAAGTACTCCCCGGTATCTCTTTTACTCCACTTGGAATAATGACCTTGATTAGTCCTTTGCATTTTTCGAAAGCTGACTGGCCAATAGTGGTGACGTTCTTGAAGTCGATGCTCTGGAGGCCGGTGCAGCCATAGAAAGCCGACTGGCCAATGGTGATGACGTTCTTGAAGTCGATGCTCTGGAGGGCGGTGCAACCTTGGAAAGCCGACTGGCCGATGGTGGTGACGTTCCTGAAGTCGATGCTCTGGAGGCCGGTGCAGCCACAGAAGGCCGACTGTCCGATGGTGGTGACGTTCTTGAAGTCGATGCTTTTGAGGCCGGTGCAAGCGTAGAAGGCTTTTTCTTCAATGTTCGCTATGTTGTTGGACAGATTGACCTTGGACAGCTTGGTGCAGTTGGCGAAGGCGAGACGGGCGATACGGGTAACTTTGACGATTCTTCCTTCATAGCTAACTGCATCGGGAATGGTAATTTCTCCTTGCGGTTCCTCGTCCCACATACCGTCGTATTCCGACACTACCTCGGCAAGACCATAGTTTATTTTAAAGAAAAGTTTATTGTTTCCCTGTTTTAGCACCAGCCTCCCATCGCCATTGTCCTCGCATTTGGCCACATTGCCAGCCTTGACTTTGGATTCCGCCTCTGCCTTGGCCTTTGCTTCCGCCTCTGCTTTTGCTTTTGCTTCCGCCTCTGCTTTTGCTTTGGCTTCCGCCTCTGCCTTGGCCCTGGCTTCCGCCTCTGCCTTGGCCTTGGCTTCCGCCTCTGCCTTGGCTTTGGCTTCCGCCTCCGCTTTGGCCTTTGCTTCTGCCTCCGCCTTTGCTTTGGCTTCCGCCTCCGCTTTGGCCAAGGCAGCGGCAGCAGCAGCTCGTGCATCTGCCTCCGCTTTGGCCATGATGGCCGCCTCTTCCACTTTTCTACGTGCTGCGACCTTCAGGGCTTCCACTTCGGGGTTCTCTGCCGGAGCGGGCTCAGCAACAGGGGCTCCATCCTTCTTCTTGTAGAGGAATGGCGAGGCTAAGCCCTTCTGGCGATAGTATTCGGGAATCATCTTGCCGACGAAGAGATTGCGGATATCGAACTCCGCCACCGTGCCCTCAAACTCGATGCGTGGAGCCTCTTCGGGGCTGGTGTACCAGCGCGAAACTTTGTACACTTCCTGCACCACGCCGCCCACAACGGACAGCACATACCGGTACGGCATGGCCGTCTCCAGCTTGGCACGCCAAGCACGGCGGGTAGTCTCGTAGAGGTTGCCGCCACGGTCGCCATTGATGACACTCTCTTTCACTTTGATGATGATGTAGTCGATGCCCTCAGGCTCGGCATACACGGGAATGTTGTTGGTATTGTCGTTCATAGTTGTATTATTTTTGTTTTCTAGAACCCGGCGGGCGGGCTACCGCCCGCCGGATTGGTTGCCGTAAGGCTTACTTGCCGGCGGCGGTGATGGTGATGCCGTTGTCTGCCAGGGCGCTGTCGTCGGCGTTGGCCACCTGGACCTTGATGCCGTAGAGTTCCTTCACCTTGTCCTCGAAGTTGCCCACCTGCATGTTGCCACGCACGGTCAGCTCGCCGCCCTTGGCGTCTTTGGCGCGGATGGAAGCGAGGGTTGCATCGTCGTCGGCGAACTTCATGCCGTTGTAGACACGGAGGGTCGAGCCGAAGGCTTTCTTGAATTGGTCGCGAAGGGTCTTCACCTTCATGTTGCCAGTCATTTTAATGTCTGCCATAATTAAAACGTTTTAAATTAATAGATATAGCCTGTCAGGTTGGCAACCCGAAAGGCCGTGAATTAACTAAAGGATTTCAAATTCGGTGCGACGGTTCTCCGGAGCCATCGGGTCGTCGGCGTTCTTGGGCTGGCTACTGCCGAAGCCTGCTGCTTCGAGGCGGCTGGCGTCGATGCCCTCGTGCTCGGTCAAGAAGATGACGGCGGCCTGGGCACGGGCTTCGCTCAGTTTCTGATTGTACGCCGCATCGCCCTCGGCGCTGGTGTGGCCGGCAATGCGCAGGCGCAACTCGGGATATCTGTTCATCAGCTTGGCCAGGTCGTGGAGTACGAACTTGGCATCCTCGCTGAGGTCGGCCTTGTCTTTCTGGAACTCGGCGGCGTTGAAGTGGTCTTCAATCTCCTCCAACTGTTGGATGTAGACGGTGTCGACAATGGTCTGCACCACGGTGTCGGTGACGACTTGAGGCTCACTCTTGGGGCGACAAAGCAGGGCGAGGATGATACCCACCACGGCCAGCACCAGCAGCAGCCACACCCACCAGGGGACGTGCTTCTTCTCCACCTCGCGCACCACTTCTTTTTCCACGATTTTCTCTACTATCTCCACCTGCGGTTTCCAGTTGTTGAGGTATTCCAGCTCATAATAGCCAAGCTTGCCGCGACGGCCTTTCTCAAAACTGGCTACGTAGATGTCGTACTGCTTGGCCCATTCCACGAGGGTTGGGAAATTGCCTTGTCCCCACACCACATTGTAGTTGGTGACTCGGGTGCCGTCGCCCAGCGTATAGTAGTAGGCGCCGGGCTTGCCGTTCTTTATGTCTTCAACGCCTTTCATCAAGCGCTCGTCGCCCTCTTCCTGCGCGATACGTTCCAGCTGCTCTGCCGTGCAGAATGTATCCTGCAGCTTCTTGGTGGAGGCGAACTTCTCGCGCGGGAAAGCACGGTTTAGGTCCTCGATTTTCGCCTCGGGGTGGATGAGACAGTAAGCCTGAAAGATGCCCAGAGCTGTGCGCCCCTGGTTCTCGCTGCGCACCAGCACTTTCGCAGTGCTGGGATAATTGGTTGTCTGTATTTCGCTCATAATACTAAGATTAATTGTTTTAAGCAAATATGATTCCTTTGCCGCGCTTGGTGGCGTTGTACTCCATCAATATCTCCTTGATGCGACGGCAGTCGCTCTTGCTGAGACAGTAGGCGGTGACGGTGCCGCCGACAGCCTTGATTTCGATGTCGGCACCGATGAGGTGCTGGTCGATGCGGATGCAGCGGATGAAACGGAAAGCCAGCACATCCTCGTCTACACCTATCATCGTCAGGTTGCGCTTGCGCACGGTTAGCGTCTCAGCGTCGGTGTCCACGATGAGGTGCCACGGGGTAGCGGCATTTATAATCTTGCCGTTGGCGGCCAGAGCGGCCTCGGAGGATGTTGCTTCGAATCTCATTTGTACTCTCCGCGTGCGGCCTGGCCGATGGTGATATTGTTGGGAACGCAAACTTTGCCTTCCTTGTCCTTGATCTGTACGGTGACACCGAAGTTCTGGTCGAAGAGTTTCTCGACATCGCCCACTTTCATCGAGCCCTTTATCTTCAGCCCGTCGGCTTTGGCATTCACCTCCTTGGAGGTATGGCTGTTGAGGGCGGCGAGGGTCATCTCGGGGTCGGCAAGCTTCTGGCCTTTATAGAAAGCCAGCTGCAGATCGAAGGCCTTGAGGAAATCGGCCGAGAGGGTCTTGAGTTTCTTGTTCGGCGCTACGGTGAATTCGGCCTTGTTGAAGGCATCCTTGATGTTGTTGATGAGTCCCATATTTGTGTTTTGGATTATTTGGAATTGTGTTGTTTTTCTGTGTGCAAAATTAACAATTATTCTCTTTGCTTACTTGTTTCTTTTTTGTTTCTTTTTCTATACCACTATATATCAAACGCATACCCGCCGCTTGGCGCCGAGGGTGACGGTCTGGACACATAAAATAGAAGCAACCGAAGATATGCAATGTCAGAGCCCACGCTGTAATGAAGTAGCCATAGACTTGACATGGTGTTGACATGGAGTTGACATGGACATAATGGCAGATTGGAAAGCTTTTTTAAACAACAACCGTCGTCCACACCAAGCAAACCGCATGTTGCAGTTTGCCCGTTGTCCCGGTTGTCTCTTTTTGTCGTAAAAAAACTAATACCCCTCGATGTTCAGCTTCGCGAAATTGCTGTCAGCCAAGTACCTCTCCAGCGCCTCCGCCGGAACAAGCACTTTCGGATTGGGCGCCTCCTGGACAAAGTTGAACGTCGTGGCGGTCACCTTGGGTGGTTCCGTAGAGCGGAAGCGGATGGTGTCCAGATTGCGCCAACCGTAGAGGTTGGCGGCACCTAGATATTTCAAACCTCTTCCGAACTCTACATAACGACAATTGAAGAGCAACTCTATACCCTCGTCTTCTATCTCCTCGATTTGGTCGGGAATCACCAAACGACGGATGCCGCAGCCGTAGAAGCAGTTTCGATCAATTTTCCTCAGCGTCGTCGGGAAATGAATGCGCTCCAGGTAGTAGAGCTCCGCCAGTGAGGCTTCGCCCAAATGCGTCATTCCCTCCTCGATCCATATCTCCCTCACGCCCCAGTAGGCCCACTCGAAGAGGTGCTCGCAAAGGGTGTCGACGGTGTTGGCAACAATAACGTCCTTCATCGAGACGGTGTTGCCGAAGCGGCCGTGTTTGTCGGGTTCCTTCTTCAGATGCAGGTGGCGACTCTCCACACGGCAAGCCATGATCTGCTCGCAGTTGTCGAACACATGGTCGCCCAAGTATTCCAGCCCCTCCGTGAGCAAGAGGGTGTCGCCGAGTCCCGTGCATCCGAGGAAGGCTTCATCGCCGATGCGGCGCAGGTACGCGGGGAAGTGTACCTTGGTGAGACCGCTCTGTTGGAAGAACGCCCGCTCGTCAATCTCGCGCAGGGGATAGGAGAAGAGCCCATGCCGCACCCTCTCGGGCAGCACCAGGTCGCCGCTCAGCGTGTCCACTCCCACCACATGGGCTTCGGAGTCCACAATCCTCATCTTCAGCACTTGCCCCTCCGCCATCCGATAGGAAAACTCGCCGCAATTGTAATGCAACAACGTGTGAAGCAGGAATACCGTCAACGCCGCCAACAGCACGCTTCCTGCGTACGGTAGCCAGCGTACCAGACGCAAGGCCGACAACACAGCCTCTGCCGACCCATATCGCGCCTCGCGACGATGGCGGCAGCAACGGGCACGCACCATACGGTAGCGATGGGGAAAAAGGAGCCCCAACAGGCGGCCGAAGCTGTAGATGTCCGACCGGCAATCCAGCGGACCACCCTGCAGCTGCTCCGGCGAAGCGTAGCTCAGCGTGTAGGCTGGCTCTTTCAGCACGGCATATTGGTCGGCATCGGCCAACCCGAAGTCGATGACCTTCACGTTGGTGCCGTTCCTCGTCACCAGCACGTTGCTCGGCTTGAGGTCGCGATGCACCACCTGCCGCGAATGCCAATGGCTCATTGCCTCCAGCAGCTGCACCACGGTCCGGCGTCGCATGTGCGACGAAGGATGCGTGGCAAGCCAACGGTCCAGCGGCTGCCCGTCCACGTATTCCATCACGATGCACAACCCTAAACTCCGAACCTCCTCCAACGAATAGACTCGTACGATATTCGGATGGTCCATCTGCACCATAATCTCGAACTCCTTGCGCAGCAACGTGCGGAACACCTCGTCACCCGCATACTCCGTCTTCAGGCCCTTGAGCATGAAATACCGCCCATAACGCACCCCACGTACCAGTCGGTTATACCCCGACGACGGCACTTCTACCAAATCAGCGAAGGTGTCGGAAGAGAGATAATCCACTGAGCCTTGTGGCATTACGCGTCCCGAACTGTCGTTGTCATCCTCGTCAAACATGACGCAAAGATACTAATTAATACACAAACCACCAACATTTTTTTTCAAAAGAAACAATTAAGAAACAAAAAAACTTCGTACTTTTGCACCCGGAAAACGGGGACGCACGCCCCCCCCCGCTCCATTGTCGCAGGCTGGCCCCCTGCGCACCAACCTTAAACCTTTTTAAACCTTTAGACCCAAATGTCCGACACCAACCAAAACATCAACATCCTGCGCACCCTCGTCGAGGAAGCCGCCGACCATCGCGTCAGCACCTCCACCGACTTCGCCTTCCTCTCCGGATGCATCCAGGGACGCCTGCACCAGACCGTCAGCGTCTCCACCCTCGAGCGCATCTGGGGCTATGTCGAGGGCTACCAGACCATCCGCGAGAGCACCCTCGACATCCTGGCACGCTTCATCGGCTTCGCCGACTGGCGCACCTTCGTAGCCGACTACTGCTCCGTCCCCTCGGCTCGCAGCAGCCACCGCCTCTCCTCCCCCACCCTCACGGCCAACGACATAGCTGCCGACGCCCTCATCACCATCGAGTGGAACCCCGGACGCCGCTGCACCCTGCGCCACCTCGGCGAGGGACGCTGGCGCGTGGAAGAAAGCATCAAATCCAAGCTCGCCCCTGGCGACACCTTCCGCTGCGACCGCTTCACCGTCGGACTCCCCCTCTTCCTCGACCAATACCGCCACGCCAACGACGAGCCCTCGCTCTTCGTCGTCGGCAACCGCGGCGGGCTCACCGCTATTAACAGTTAAGGTTTATTATTTAAAGTATAACGTTTAAGGTTTAAGGTTTAAGGAGAAGGCGAAAGATATGTCTTGCTGCGTGGCGCTTGCGCTACACACACAGACTCACTTCACCTCCGCCTCCACGGCCTTACGGTTCCACAGGCGGAGGAACTTCTCCACCCTCTGGCGGCTGTAGCCCTTGCCTTCCTCGAGGCTCTCGCTCTCCTGGATGTGGATGGGCACCCCCTCCTCGTTGAGCACCACGAACGCCGGATAGCCGAAACGGCCCGGATTGCCGAGGAACTTCATCGCCTCCAGGTTCTTGTTCTTCTTCGAATAGTTAACGTGGATATAGACATAGTTCTCCGCCATCAACGGGGCAATGACGCTGTCCTTCGTGGCGAACTCGGCAAACCGCAGGCACCACGGGCACCAGTTGCCACCCACCTGACACATCACGTAGCGGCCCGACTCCCGCGCCTGGTCCACAGCCTCGCGTATCTGCGCCATCGCGTCGACCTCCTCGTCGTACACCTTCACCTGCGCCTGCGCACCATATACCATACCCGCCATCAGGGCGAAAAACAAAAGCAGTTTCTTCATCATGTTTCTTCTATTTTTTGGCTTCAATAACGCTATATTCGCCAAAATATTGCCCCATCGGCCAGAAAAATGAGAACAAACCGCCGGGGGCTTGGGCCCTCGGCGGTTATCGTGGAGCGCCGGCATCCTGCCGGCATTATTGTTTTTTGTCGCTTCCGACCGGGATACTACCAGGCGAAGAGCGGACGGTTCTGCATCATCTCGTTGGCCTGGCCGGCGATCTTGGCGCGGACAGCCTCGTCGGTGGGGGCGCAGAGCACCTGGTCGATCATGTCGACGATGACGGGCATGTCGGCTTCCTTCAGGCCACGGGTGGTGATGGCGGGCGTTCCGACGCGCAGACCGCTGGTCTTGAAGGCGCTGCGGCTGTCGAAGGGCACCATGTTCTTGTTGATGGTGATGTCGGCGGCCACGAGGGCGTTCTCGGCTTCCTTACCGGTCAGCTCGGGGAACTTGGGACGCAGGTCGATGAGCATCAGGTGGTTGTCGGTACCGCCGCTGATGACCTTGTAACCCTTGGCCATGAAGGCCTCGGACATGACCTTGGCGTTCTTCATCACCTGCTGGATGTACTGGTCGTAGCTGTCGGTGAGGGCCTCGCCGAGGGCCACGGCCTTGGCGGCGATGACGTGCTCCAGAGGACCGCCCTGGGTGCCGGGGAACACGGCGCTGTCGAGCAGGGCGCTCATCTTCTTGATCTCACCCTTCGGGGTGGTCTTGCCCCAAGGATTGTCGAAGTCCTGACCCATGAGGATCATACCGCCGCGGGGTCCGCGGAGGGTCTTGTGGGTGGTGGTGGTGACGATGTGGCAATACTTCAGTGCATTGTTGAGGTAGCCCTTGGCGATGAGTCCGGAGGGGTGGCTGATGTCGCCCATGAGGATGGCGCCGATCTTGTCGGCGATCTCGCGCATGCGTGCCCAATCCCAGTCACGGCTGTAGGCGCTGCCGCCGCCGATGATGAGTTTCGGACGGTGCTCAAGGGCCTTCTTCTCCATGTCGTCGTAGTCGACGATGCCGGTCTCTTCCTTCACCTGGTAGCCAACCACATGGTAGTTGATGCCGCTGAAGTTGACGGGGCTGCCGTGCGAGAGGTGGCCGCCGTGGTTGAGGTCCATGCCCATGAAGGTGTCGCCGCTGTTGAGGCAGGCCAGGAACACGGCCATGTTGGCCTGTGCGCCGCTGTGGGGCTGCACGTTGGCCCAGCAGGCACCGTAGAGCTTCTTGGCGCGCTCGATGGCGATGGTCTCGCTCTGGTCCACAATCTGGCAACCGCCGTAGTAGCGCTTGCCGGGATAGCCCTCGGCGTATTTGTTGGTCATGACGGAGCCCATGGCTTCCATCACCTGGTCGCTGACAAAGTTCTCGGAGGCAATCAGCTCGATGCCTTTGGTCTGACGCTCACGCTCTTTCTGGATGAGGTCGAAGATTTGTGTATCTCTCTGCATATTTGATTGTTATTTAATTTTATGAACAAATAATGATTTGCAAATATACAAAAAAAAGTTTACCTATGGAAAAAAAAGCGTATTTTTGCACCCCGATTATGAAAAGAAAAGTACTCCTTCTGGCCTTCGCGGCCATACTCAGCGGCAGCGCCCAGGCGCAGTTGCTGTCGCTGTCGCACGATGGCGGCGGTCCTCTGTGGATCGACATGGACCGCATCTACAACTACAACCAATACGAGAAGTCGCGCTGGGGCCTCGGCCTGCGCTACGGCTACCAGATCAGCGAGCTCAAATCCGGCGCCAGTTTCCTCGACCGCCTCTCCGTGGGCGCCTACTTCGGCTACGGCTACGCTGACCAGCGCTTCAAGTGGGGCGCCGACGCCTACTTCTGGACCAACCTCCAGCGCCAGGGCAAGGTCTACGCCGCCTACTTCCACGACCTCACCCCCGAGGCCACACGCACCATGAACACCTACAACCTCATCAATTTCAACGCCTCGGGCTCGTTCATGAACCGCCTCTTCAGCGACACGCGCCGCCTCACGGCAGGCTACAGCACGCGCACCCGTGGCCACGAAACCGTGGGCCTCGAGCTGCGCCTCAGCGACGAGCGCAAACTCCACGACCTGGCCAACATCTACTACCCCCAGACCGACGCCGACTGGGACGCCCTGGAGCACACCCGCTTCGCCGAAGCGCGCCTCTTCTTCGAGCACGACCTCGGCCTGCGCGGCGAGCTCACGGCGGGCTACACCACCGGCGAGTGGTGGGTGGACAGCGGCTACTTCCTCCGCCTGCTGCTGCAGTACGACCAGGTATTCCCCGTAGGCCGCCACTTCAACTTCCAGGTCTACGCCCAGGGCGGCCTCACCACCAACGGCACCCCCTTCAGCCGCCTCTTCAACCTCGGCGGCACTTGCGGCAGCGCCATCCTCTTCGAGCGTTCGCTGCTCACCGCACGGGTGGACGAATTCTTTGCCAACCGCTTCGTCCTCACCTGTCTGCGCTTCGGACTAAGCCACCCGCTCTTCTCCTACACCAGCACCATCCTGCGGGTGGGCACCGCGCCGCGCCCCTTTGTGGTGCTCGACGCCGCCTGGGGCAAAATGGACAAATACCCGTCCATCGGCCCCGAGAAAGGCATTGCCGAAGTGGGCGCCGGCATCGACGGCATCCTGCGCTGGGGCCAGGTGGACTGGGGCCTCGCCGTGGCCTACCGCCTGACGCCCGAGGACGCCAGCTACCACTTTGTGAACCGTCGCGACAACCTCACCCTCGTCCTCACCGCCGCACTGGCATTGTAGCCCTCCCCCACCCTGACAACTACGCCGCCTCCGCCCCGGGTCGAAAAGGGACCCGAGAGGTACCCGATACGGCATATCTTAT
>DGTB01000224.1 GCA_002394185.1 Bacteroidales bacterium UBA4347
CCATCAGGTGCCACACGGGCAGTTTGCCCTGCTGGTCACAGATATGAAGCATGGTCTGGGCAATGTCTTTCTGCCGTTCGGGGTGAATGAGCGTCATCAGCGGATGAGCGGCACGGTAGGTATCCCACAACGAGAAGGTGGTATAATTGGTGAAGCCACCCTGGTACACCTGTCCGTCGGCTCCACGGTAGCGGCCGTCAACATCGCAGAACACCGACGGGGCTATCATGGTGTGATACATGGCTGTATAGAAAACACTCTGCTCGGCAGGAGTGCCCCCGCTGATGTGCATCTTCTGCAACTGCTCTTCCCATTTACGGTCGGCATCAGCCACGAGCGACGCAAAGTTCCAGTGGTTCATCTCAGCCCGCAGGTTGGCTTTGGCGCCCTCCACGCTGACAGCCGACAAGCCCACACGCAGCAGAAGCGGCGAACCGTTGTTGTCGAACGAGAACACGCTGAGCGAGTCACCTTCCTGTTGCACCTGCTTCACAGGACGGGAGAACTCGGCGGCAAAAAACACTTTCTGGTCTTTCGCCCAGCCCGTGGAATAGCGGAAACCCGTTACCAGGGTCGCACTCTCGACCTTCATTCCGCATTGGCTCATCTTGTCCCAGCCTATGCCCTGGTTCAGATTGAGCACCATGAAGCCATTCTTGGCGTCGGCAGGTAGTGTGTAACGGTGCATACCGGCCCGCTCGGTGGCTGTCAGCTCCACATGAATATGGTTGTCGAGCATCACACTGTAGTAGCCGGGGCGCACCCGCTCGGCACGATGAGAGAACAACACCTCTCGCTGTTCCTTATCCAATACGGGCAGGAAAGCCACATCGCCCAGTTCGCCAATACCCGTTCCACTGAGGTGCATGTGGCCAAAACCGATGATCACACTGTCGGACTCATGGTAGCCCGAGCACCAGTCCCATCCGCGGGTATGCTCGTTAGGTCCCAGCTGAATCATGCCAAACGGCACATTGGCACCCACAAACACATGTCCGTGGCCACCGGTTCCTATTCTGGGATTCACCAGCTGGGTCAGATTCCCGGCCATGCCCGTCAGGGGCATCAGCATGAGCGACAGCAGAAGCAGCCACCCGCAACGTTTTTCTGTTCTCATTGTTTTTTCGTATTAATCGTTAATGTTTTGTTCTTCTTCAGTTGTTGATGCGAGATGCGATAGGTCTTCAGCGGCTTCCCACCGAGCGTCATCCGGTCGATCAGCACCTCGGAGGGGTCGGCCGAGCGGCGCTCTATCACGATGTCGCCATCGGGATAGTAGACAGGGTCGAGATGTAACGTCACCCTGTTGAACACCGGTGTGGTGATGCAATAATACGGTGAGCCGGGACAGTCGGGATAGAGCCCCATCATCGAGAAGATGAGCCATGTCGACATGGTGCCGCAATCATCGTTGCCGGGTATTCCGTCGGGCCGGTCGCTGTAGTGCTGGCCGATCAGCCGGCTGACCAGCCGCTGCGTGCGCCACTCCTCACCCTTGAAATAGCAGAAGAGATAGGGATAGGCTATGTCGGGCTCGTTGGCGGGGTCGTAGAGTCCCTCGTCGAACACCCGCTGCAACTTATTCACAAATGCCTTGTTGCCGCCCATCAGCCGGGCCAGTCCGCTCACGTCGTGGGGCACGTAGAACGTATAGTTCCATGCACTGCCCTCATGAAAACCGGGAGCATTCGAGAAGTCGGCACCGGCTTTCGGGTCGAAGGGGGTGAGGAACGAGCCGTCGGTATTGCGCGGACGCAGCGTTCCGTATTCCTTTGAGTAGTAATTCCTATAACCCAGGCTCTGCTGATAGAACCGGCGGGCATCCTCTTTCTTGCCCAGACTGGCTGCCAACTGGCTCAGTGCATGGTCGGCAATGTAATACTCCAGGGCATGCGACACAGAGTTGTCGCCCGAGAGGTCGGCGGCATAAGCGCCCATGGGCACATATCCCTTCAGCAGATAATCGTCGATGTCAGGGCGCATCTTATTGTCTTTTCCGGGGGCGGTGGCCGAATGGCGGAAGGCCTCATAGGCACTCTCGATGTCGAAGTCGCGCAGTCCCTTGAGCCACGTGTCGGTGATGACGGGTATCGAGGGGTCGCCCTCCATGGTCCATGTCTCGCGGCCATAGAGTTCCCATTTGGGCATCCATCCCCACTCGCGGTACATATCAATCATCGAGCGCACCATATCCAACTGACTGTCGGGATAGAGCAGCGTAAGCAACTGATGCACATTGCGGTAGGTATCCCACAGCGAGAACACCGTATAGCGGTTCTTGGCCTTGCCTTGCAGTCGGCCTGTCTCACTGCTTTCCATCATCGGATACTCGCCGTTCACATCCTGCACGATGTTGGGATGTATCTGCGTATGATACAAGGCGGTATAGAACATGCGGCGCTGCTGCTCGGTACCGCCCTCCACCGTGACGACGCCCAGCTGGCGGTTCCACTGCTGGCGGGCAGCGGCCTTCATGTTGTCGAAGTCGAAACGGGGCTGCTCTTTCTGCAGGTTCTGTCGCGCATTGGCGATGGAGACGAACGAGATGCCTGTCTGAATCTCCACCTGTTCGCCCTCCTCGAGGTCGTAACTGAAGAAATAGCCAATCTCATTGCCGGCCATCTCGCGCCCATAGCGGGTGTAGAGCTTATAGCGCCCGTTGTCGGTGTCCCACTGGGCCTCCACACCGGTCATGGCTGGCTGCTTCTTCCAGTAGCCCGAGGTCTTGGGCACTCGGTTGACGCGCATCACGAAATAGACCGGAAAGACGGCCTGCGCATTGTAGCAGAAGGTGCCCAACAGGCGGAAACCTTCTATCTCGGTGGCACTCACCCGGCGCACCATACCGCCCACCTCGTTGGTCAGTCCGTCACCGATATTCACCAGAATGTGGCTCTCGCCTCCCCGGAACGTATATCGCTCGGCGGCCGTGCGCTCCGTGGCAGTCATCTCGCAACGGATGCCATATTTCTTCAGCAGCACTGAGTAATAGCCGGGCGAGGCCTGCTCGTCGGTGTATTCAGAGCCATAATGACGGTAATCCACATCCAGTGCCCCGCTGGTGGGCATGGTCAGCAGCGACCCCATCTCCGGGCAACCCACACCGCTGAGCGTTCCGTGGGCAAAACCGGTGATATACTTGTTGTTATATTCATAGGGCGCCGACCACCAGCGAGCGTCTTTGTCGTATTGGTTCAGGTCGCTGCCCATCACGTTGAACGGCACCACCGACATCATGCCGTGAGGTACCACTGCCCCGGGATTGCACACGCTGAAATTGGTCGTCCCGATGAACGGGTCTACATAGCGGGCCAGGTCGTCGGCTGCCGCAGCCGCCAGCGCCATCATCAGTGCCAGGCACCCTGTCATTATTCGCCTCATATCTCTCTTATTACAAGTTTCTTGTTTTTATTGTTTTACGCTCATCTTTCCTTCCAGCCTGATGTCGTCCGACGCACTGCCCACCATCACCGTGAACTCGCCAGGCTCAACGACGCGCTGCAGACTGGCTGTCACCACCTCGAGGTCAGTCCTTGTCAGCACAAATGTCACGCGGCGTGTCTCACCGGCTTTCAGATGCACTCGCTCGAAATGCTTCAGCTGGCGGTTGGGCTGCACCACCGATGCCACCTCGTCGCGCACATAGAGCTGGGCTACCTCGTCGCCGTCCACGCGACTGGTGTTACGGATGTCGAAACTCACCTCATACCGGCCGCCGGCCTGCTCGCCGATCTGCAGGTTGCTATAGGCAAAATCGCTGTAGCTCAGCCCGTAGCCAAAGGCATAGAGCGGCGTGACGGGCATCTCCACATAGTCGTGCCCCACGGGGTTCTTCCGGTTATAATAGACGGGCAGTTGTCCCACACTGCGCGGTACCGACACCGACAGACGGCCGGCAGGATTGTAGTCGCCGAACAACACATCGGCCACAGCCATGCCGCCCTGCTCGCCGGGGTAATAGGCCGTCAGCAACGCATCGGCATGCTCGGTGGCCCAGTTCTTCAACATGGGACGGCCCTCGATATAGACCACCACCAACGGCTTGCCCGTCTGGCGCAGGGCGTCGAGCAGACGGCTCTGCATACCCAACAGGTCGAGTGTGGCCCGGTCGAAGCCCTCGCCGCACTCCATGTCGCTCACGGTCTTGCTGTCGGTCACGGCAGCGCCGGTCTCTTTGTATTCGGTCTTGAAGTCGCGCGCACTGGAACCACCGACCACAGCCACCACCACGTCGGCACGACGAGCTGCCTCTACAGCCTCGCTGATGTCGTTGCTGCTGGTGTCGCGAATGGCGCAACCCTTCACATATTCCACTTGTCCCTCAGGCAGTTTGGTCCTCACACCGTCGAGCACGGTCTTCACCTTCTCGTCGGGCTGCGGAGCGGTATAGTCGCCCAGCATGTTATACCGGTTGTCGGCATTCGGACCCACTACGGCCACACGCACATCTTTCTTCAGCGGCAGGGTGTGGTGGCGGTTCTGCAACAGCGTGATGCTCTCTTGCGCCACCTTGCGGGCCAAGGCCACATGGTCGGCAGTATGCACCTGCTGGGCTGCCTCTTGCGGATGAACGTAGGGATGGTCAAACAGGCCCATCTCAAACTTCATGGTCAGGATGCGGCGCACGGCCTCGTCGAGCACCGACTCTTTCAGCCGGCCTTCCCTGACAGCACCGATGAGCAGGGCGTAAGCCTTGCCGCCCAGGTCCATCTCCACTCCGGCATTGGCAGCCAGCACAGCAGCATCCTCCAGTGTCTCGGCCACATGATGGGTCTCCCACATGCCGTCGATGCTATAGAGGTCGCTCACCACAAACCCGCGGAAGCCCCAGTCACGGTGCAGCACGTCGCGCAGCAGATAGCTGTTGGCCGTACAGGGAATGCCGTCCATCGAGTTGTAGGAAGTCATGATCGACAATGCACCAGCCTCCACAGCACGGCGGAACGGCGGCAGGAAGCTCTCGTGCAGGTCGCGCATACCCATGTTGGTGGGGTTGCCGTTCTGTCCGCCCTCCGTGGCACCGTAGGCCAGGAAGTGCTTCAGCGTAGGCAGGGTGCTGTAGGGTTGCGACAGTTGGCCACCGCCCAGTCCCTCGATGAGGGCCGCTCCCATCTCGCCTGCCAGCACTGGGTCTTCGCCGAAAGTCTCTTCCACACGACTCCAGCGCGGGTCGCGCACCAGGTCGAGCACCGGTCCGTAGCTGATATGGCCGCCCTGCAGGCGTATCTCCTTGCCGATGGCACGGCCCACCTCGCGCATCAACGCACGGTCGAAGGTGGCTGCCATGCCCAAACCCGTGGGAAAGACGGTGGTTCCAATGGCCATGTGTCCGTGGGGTGCCTCCTCAGCCAGGAAGATGGGAATGCCCAGACGGGTCTTCTCCAGGGCATAGCGCTGCATGGCATTGCCGGCCTGCGCTGCCAGCTCGGGTGTCAGACCGTTCGCCAGCGTCTTCCTCGTCCATGGGTCGGCACGGTAAACACCCCAATAAGCGCCCACATGCAGGCTGTCCACCTCGCGCATGAACTTCTCGGAGACCGTCACTGCCGACTTGCC
>DGTB01000068.1:0-7948 GCA_002394185.1 Bacteroidales bacterium UBA4347
ATAAGAACGGCCGTATTTGGTACGTATCCGGTACGGTTTCGCTCCCCTGTGAACGTCCCCCTGCCGGGGCACGGCGTACAGTGCCTTCAAAGGCGTATAAGTCGCTGTGGGATGTGTATTTATGGTGTGGATATTCCGCCGGAGGTGGAAAAGTTTATGCTTTTTATTGTGGATATTTCATTTTTATTTTGTATATTTGCAAGATAAAGTATGCGACGAATATTGTCTATAGTATTGATAATGACGGTATTCTGCTCCGTAAGGGGACAGGAATTCCGTTGTGCCGTGTCGGTGAACCCGCAGAAGCTGCTCACCACCACGCAGGCCTATGAGTCTTCCAACGACAAAAAATTATTCGAAAACATGAAGCAGGCCCTGGAGGATTTCATCAACGGGCGCCGCTGGACCAACCTCGAATTCCAGCAGCAGGAGAAAATCGACTGCTCCTTCTCGCTCATCCTCCAGCAGCGCAATTCGGCCACCGACTTCGTGGCGCAGATTTCCATCCAGATGCGCCGCCCGGTCTACAACTCCACCTACACCACCGGTCTTTTCAACTACATGGAGCAACCCAACTTCTCGTTCTCCTACAACGAGAGTCAACCGCTTGATTTCGACTTGAATAATTTCAGCAGCATCCTTTCCTCGACGGTGGCGTACTACTGCTATGTGATGCTGGGCATCTATTTCGACAGCTTCGCCCCCAACGGCGGCGACCCCTACTACCAGATGGCGCAGGAGGTGGTGCAGGCCATCGATGTGTCGAAGTACTCCGGATGGGACTCCAAGGGCGGGCGTAGCCGCTACTGGTTCATGGAAAACCACACCAACAGCGCCTATGCGTCGCTGCGCGAGGCCTACTACAATTATCACCGTCTCGGGCTCGACTTGATGACGCGCGACCAGCCCAAGGCCCGCCAGGCCATCATCCAGGCCCTCCGCGGCTTGCAGACGGCCCATCGCCGCAACACCTCCATGCTCTCGCTGCAACAATTTGTAGACGTGAAGATTCAGGAGATTGTCTCTATCTTTACTCCGGCCCCACCCGAGGAACAGAAAGAGGTCTACAACATCATCCGCGACATAAGCCCCATCAACGTGGCCAAACTGAAAGGTTTTAACACAAAATAAATCATCAATATCATGACCCAAATACCTATACAGAAAGAAACGATAGACCGCATTGCAGCGGCCAACAAAATCCAGAACCCTGGCAAGGCCAGTATCCGCGAGATGCGCAAGATGATTCAGGACGTTGAAAAAGAGACCGGTGTCCGCTTCGTGAAGATGGAGATGGGCATCCCCGGCCTGCCCGCCCCTAAGGTGGGCGTCGAGGCCCAGATCGAGGCCCTCCGCAACGGTGTGGCTTCCATCTACCCCGAAATCTACGGCACTGCCGACTTCAAGAAGGAGGCCTCCCGCTTCGTCAAGAACTTCCTCGACATCGACGTCACCCCCGACTGCTGCGTGCCCACCGTGGGAAGCATGCAGGCCGGCTTCGCCAGCTTCCTCACCCTCACCCGCTACGACGCCAAGAAGACCAAGGTGCTCTTCATCGACCCCGGTTTCCCCGTGCAGAAGCAGCAGTGCCGCGTCCTCGGCATCCCCATGAAGACCTTCGACGTCTACGAATACCGTGGCGACAAGCTGCGCGACAAACTTAAAGAAGAACTTAAAGACGGCGACGTTGCCTGCCTGATTTACAGCTCTCCCAACAATCCCGCCTGGTTCTGCTTCACCGACCACGAACTCCAGATTATCGGCGAGATGGCCAACAAGTACGGTGTGGTTGTCCTCGAGGACGACGCCTACTTCCTGATGGACTTCCGCAAGGACTACAGCGTCCCCGGCCAGGCCCCCTTCCAGCCCACCGTTGCCAAATACACTGACAACTATGTGCTTATGATTTCAGGCTCGAAGAGCTTCTCCTATGCCGGCGAGCGCATCGCCATGATGATCTGCAGCCCCAAGCTGTTCAACAAGGAGTGCCCCGACCTGGCCCGCTACTACAGCCAGACGCAACTCGGCCGCGCCCTGATTTTCGGCACTTTGTACTGCCTCAGTTCAGGTACTGCTCACAGTGTCCAGTACGCTATGGCCGCCATGCTGAAGGGCGCCAACGACGGCACCTTCAACTTCGTGAAGGACATCAGGGAGTACGGCGAGAAGGCCAACGTCATGAAGAAACTCTTCACCGACAACGGCTTCTATATTGTCTATGACAAGGATATGGGCGAGGACATCGGCGACGGTTTCTACTTCACCTTCTGCTATCCCGGTTTCGGTGGCGTCGACCTGCTCAACGAGCTCATCCGCTACGGCGTCAGCGCCATCGCCCTCGACATTACGGGCAGCCACAAGCAGGGCATCCGTGCCTGTGTGGCCCTGGTGCAGCGCGACCAGTTCCCCGACCTCAAGGTCCGCCTCGAACAGTTCCACAAAGACCATCCGGTGAAATAAAACCTTCACCGACAGGCAAAAAAAAAAGGACGCCGAGGCCCGCAATGGCCTCGACGTCCTTTTTTCCCCTTCTGCGCGGCAGCGACGCCTCGCAGAAGACTGAGATGTGCATTGTGATGTTTCTGTTTTCACTGCCGTCCGCAAGGATGGCAGCTGGTTTTCATAATGGCGCATCTTTTTATATCGGCTCTACCCAGTCACAAGCATCGTCCGTTTGTTTATGCCACACTCCCTTGTCGTCAGCATATACGTCTTCGCTGCAAATATCAATGGGGTTGCAGGTGAATTTTATGTAATTGCTGCCGTCATCTGCTGTTTCGACAAATATAAAAATATCGCCCACCTCCGTAAGGAATATTACCTGTTGATCTCCATTGTAAAATACGGTGCCATTGTCCACCACGTCAAATTTCACGCCTTTCCATTCCAAGGTTTCCTTGGCTCCACTAAAATAATTCATACGGTCGTCGTACACAACGAACCTGTCATCGCCCATTTCGATGCTGTCCTTCTCCAGATTAGGACTGTATTTGATGTAAACGACCTGCAAGGAGTTTGGTGTTTTCAAATCTTTGAAGTGGTATTCATTCGTGACGAGAACGGACGATGGCTCACCATTCTGCGTGGTGTCTGCGTCGGTCTTGTTTTCCGTCCCGCTCTTGCAGGCGGTCATCATTCCGAGGGCGCACGCCATTGCGCCGAACAAAAAGAGCTTCTTCATTTTAGTGGTTTATGGCTAAATATGGGTATGTTCAATCTATAAACTGAGTATAACATATTGTGTCCAATGTCCCACTATAGAGGTATCGGACCACAATGGCATCGCAATCGACACCGCTACGGTGGAGGGTGACTCCATGACTGGCCATTTGATAAGGTTCGGCTTGTGGACTGATGGGGTCTGTCTCGTAAAACAAGAACATCTCTCTTTTGGGGCCCATCATCTGCCAATATTGCCCAGTTACATCCTCAGTGTAGGTGATACAAAGCCATGGTTCATCGTTGAAAATGATTTCTTCTGCTTGGCAAATGTAAATAATGCTGTCAGATATATAATAATTCATTCCGTCTAAGGCAAGGCTCGGCGAGCCATCGTTGTCCCATTCGATATGCATAGGCAAACCTGCAGCTTTCAATGCCGAATCTATGATTTCAGGAGTATCTTCCGGCCCGAAAGTGGCACTTTTTATCACCTCCGCCTCTTCGAATTCTATGTTGCCACCCGTCCCGCTCTTGCAGGCGGTCATCATTCCGATGGCGCACACCATCGCGCCGAACAAAAAGAGTTTCTTCATTGTCTGTCTGTGTTTATTGCTTCATTCGTGCATTTATACTTTGTTGTTTCCTTCGCATAAACAATGTGGTTGCAAAAATGACCAGGGCATAAATGACGGCAGGCGTCACGGACATAAACCATATACTATCCCATACTCCACTATTAAATATGGAGGAATTGTATGAGAAGCAATTGAACAACGGGAAGCCCAACGGGATAATCAGGAACACACCCACACCAATTGCAGAAACAAGGGATTCGAAGGGGAGCACGGCAAAACCCACGAGCATCACTGCCAATGGAAAAAGGTAGAGTAGCCTTGTATTGCCCCTACGCTTGAACGTCAGGGCTGGACCGATGCCGTGGATAAGCGCGGCGGCGATGCCAATGACCATAAACCAAAAGCCTACCCAAAAGCCGTCGCTCTCGTCGTCGGCAAGCACGCTCCATTTGGTCGTCAGCAGCAAGATGACGAATGCGGCGATATTGAGCACCGTGTAGATGAGCACAAACGTTCCATAGAACGACAGTCCTTTGTTGTCGGTTTTTTCTTCGTTCATTGTCAGTCTGTGTTTGTTGTTTCTGTTCAATTTTCGCCGCGCACAGGAGCGGAGGGCGTTGCATGGATGCAAACCGACTTTAGAGCCACTGGTCGACGTGGCCGAAGACGATGTCGGCGCGGGCGGCGAAGCTCTCTTCGGTGGCGAAGGCCACGTGGGGCGTGACGAGGCAACGGTTGGTGGAGAGCAGGAGGTGGTTGATGGGCAGGGGAGGCTCCTGCTCGAAGACGTCGAAGGCTGCGCCGGCAATACGACTCTCTACCAGTGCTTTGCCGACGGCGGTGATGTCGCATACGGGGCCGCGGGCGGTGTTGACCAGCAGGGCGGTGGGTTTCATCAGGGAGAGGGCGCGTTCGCCGATGAGGCCGCGGGTCTCGTCGCAGAGGGGTACGTGGAGGCTGACGATGTCGCTCTGGCGCAGCAGGTCGTCCAGCGGCATGTAGGTGACGCCCAGGGCTTTCACCTCGGGGCGCTCGGTACGGCTCCAGGCGATGACCTTGGCGCCGAAGGCCAGCAGCAGGCGGGCGGTGGCGGTGCCGATGGCGCCGGTGCCGACGATGCCGACGGTCTTGCCCCTCAGTTCGCGGCCGAGGAAGGTGCCGCGGCTGCCACCCTGGCGGATGGCTTCGTTGAGGGTGACGATGTTGCGCAGCAGGTCGAGCATCATGCCCACGGCCAGCTCGCTGACGGCGGTGGTGGAGTAGCCGGCGGCGTTCTGTACCTTGATACCGTGGTTCGAGCAATACTTGAGGTCGATATGGTCAAGACCTGTAAATGCAACGCTTAAGTACTTTAATTTTGAGCATTGCTTTAATACGTTTTCCGTCAGTTTGATGTTGCTGATGACGGCCACATCGGCGTCCTTCATGCGCTGGGCGAGGGTCTCCTCGTCCTCTTGACGGTCCATATAATAGGTGAACTCGTGGCCCATGGCGGCATAGTGCTCGCGGAGGGTTTCAAAGTGTTCGCGGGATATACCCAGTGATTCTACACAAACAATATTCATAGTTCTATTTACGTTTTTTTACACTGAATCCGAATCCGCCCAGCTTCTCGCCGAGGGCGTAGTATTTACCGTGGCTGTAGGCCAGGGGCCCGGCGTGGTTGAGCTGGAAGGCCCCGGTGCTCTTGTCGATGAGGCTCTCTTCGGCGTTTATGGCCACCACGTTGGCCATAAACATGTCATGGGTGCCGAGGTGCTTGATTTCGAACACTTTGCATTCGATGTTCAGAGGGCTTTCCTTGATGAGCGGGGCTTTGACTATCTGGGCCTGCTCGGGGTGGAGGCCCATTTCGCGGAACTTGTTGACGTCGCGTCCGCTCTTCACTCCGCACCAGTCGGTCTGTCGGGCCAGGGCGGTGGTGGTGAGGTTGATGACGAACTCGCCTGTGCGGGAAATCAGCTCGTGGCTGTGGCGCTGGGGGCGCACGCTGATATAGCACATGGGCGGGTCACTGCAGATAGTGCCCGTCCATGCGATGGTGATGATGTTGTAGTTGTCCGGGCTGTCGCCGCAGCTGACCATGACGGCCGGCAGCGGGTAGATCATCGTCCCGGGTTTGAATGCGGTTTTCATTTTCTCTATCGTGCCGGCAGGATGCCGGCGGTCCATGTTACTATGCCTCTTTGAACTTCTTCTCCAGCTCGTCGACCAGGTTGCGGATGTAGCGGTCGGTCTGGCGCAGGTTCTCGATGGTCTTGCAGGCGTGGAGCACGGTGGCGTGGTCCTTGTTGCCGCACTGCATGCCGATGACGGCGAGGGAGGATTTGGTAATCTTTTTGGCAAAGTACATGGAGAGCTGGCGTGCCTGGACGATCTCGCGCTTGCGCGAGGTCTGCTGGATGGCTTCGACGGGGAGGTCGAGGCTGTCGCAGACCACCTTCTGGATGTAGTCGATGGTGATTTCGCGGGTGCTGCTCTGCACGTATTTGTCAATCATCTGCTTGGTGAGGTCGAGGGTTATCTGCTTGCGGTTCAGCGAGCTCTGGGCGATGAGGGAGATAAGGGCGCCCTCGAGTTCGCGCACGTTGGTGTTGATGTTGTAGGCGATGTATTCGATGACCTCGTCGTCCATCTCGATGCCGTCGTTCTGCAGTTTCTGGCGCAGGATGGCCTTGCGGGTTTCCACGTCGGGGGCCTGCAGGTCGGCGTTGAGGCCCCATTTGAGGCGGCTGAGCAGGCGGGGTTCGAGACCTTGCAGCTCGCCGGGAGCCTTGTCGGAGGTGATGATAATCTGGCAATTGCGCTGATGCAGGTAGTTAAAGATGTGGAAGAAGGCTTCCTGTGTCTTTTGCGCTTTGCCAGCCCAGAACTGTATGTCGTCGATGATGAGGACGTCGATGAGTTCGTAGAAGTGGATGAAGTCGTTGGTGGTGCCGGCACGGCCCGCCTCGGCATACTGCTGCATGAATTGCTCGCTGGTGACGTAGAGGACGGTCTTGTCGGGGTGCAGCTCCTTGGTTTTAAGGCCGATGGCGTTGGCCAAGTGGGTTTTGCCGAGGCCTACGCTGCTGTGGAGCAACAGGGGGTTGAAGGAGGTGAGGCCGGGTTTCTCGGCCACGGCATAGCCGGCCGAGCGCGCCAGGCGGTTGCAGTCGCCCTCGACGAAGTTCTCCAGCGTGTAATTGGGGCTGAGCTGGGGGTTGACGCGGGTTTTCTGTATGCCCGGAATGACGAAGGGGTTGGGAATCTCGCGCGCGTTATCTTTATTAATGTTGACGGGCATGTCGGTGAGGGGGTTCTTCACCGTGGTGCGGCCGTGGGAGGGCAGGGTGGTGCTGAGCAGGTCGTTGGGGATGGTCTGGTCCATGACGATGCTGTATTTCAGCATGCCGTTGGGGCCCAGCTGCATCCGGATGACACGTTTCAGCAGGTCGATATAATGGTCCTCGATCCATTCGTAGAAGAACGAACTCGGTACCTGCACCAGCAGCGTGCTGCCGTCGAGCTGCAGGGGCACGATGGGGACGAACCAGGTGTCGAAGGCTTTCTTGTTCTCCGGGCCCAGGGCGTCTTTTATCACTTCGAGGCATTCTGCCCATACTCTTTTATAATCTTCCCCTATCATTTTGGTATTACTGTGCTCCATTTTCAATGATTTATGCGATTCGCATTATTTTGTGTTTCGCTTGCAAAGTTCATTCTTTTTTTGTGCATAAATTTCAAAAAAAAAATTTGCACCTTATTCCAAAATTTTGTAAAGTTTTCCCCATTGCCGCATATCCCCCAAAATGGTCTTTTTTTGCAACTGGCTAAAAAACAATTTTTCGGGGAGATTTTAACAATTCTGTCCGCTTGTAATATACGAAAATTTTCCAGTATTTTAAAATTTTTTTTCTTACTTTTCACCTTCCGGGGCCGTTTTTGTTCATAACTCAATATCGGATTGTAAATGTGCCAGTTGTTGACTAATATCTTTTGCAATTTGCTGAAATACAAATGCATGCCATAATTGTTTGAAAATCAAATTTGCTTTTTCACCTGTCGGCTTCTAAGTGACTGAAAAACTGAAATTGCGATTGGATATGCACTACAAGTGGTTGAAAATTTTTTTTCGCAACGCCACTTTTTTTCTTTTGAAAAACCGTGTTGACCACCCTCCGTAACCCCACCCGGTACCCGCCCGAGACGTGTCCGATACGGCCGTTCTT
>DGTB01000068.1:8104-8303 GCA_002394185.1 Bacteroidales bacterium UBA4347
ATAAGAACGGCCGTATCGGACACGTATTTGGTGGGTTTTTGGTGGGGAAAATAGGAGTTTTTGAAAAAAAATTTGGCCATGTCGCAAGGATTGTGTATCTTTGCATTTTATTTGGTACTTATAAATATAAAAGTTATAATGGCTATGAAATATGATTTATTGGTGATTGGCAGCGGCCCGGGAGGCTATGTGGCTGCCG
>DGTB01000068.1:8420-15832 GCA_002394185.1 Bacteroidales bacterium UBA4347
GGTGGCATCTGCCTCAACTGGGGCTGCATCCCGACCAAGGCGTTGATGAAGAGTGCGCAGGCGTTCAACTACGCCAAGCATGCCGCCACCTACGGCTTCAAGGCCGAGGGCGTGGAGCCCGACCTGAACGCCATGGTTGACCGCAGCCGCGGTGTGGCCTCGACGATGAACAAGGGCGTGGAGTTCCTGCTGAAGAAGAACGGAGTGGAGGTTATCAACGGCACCGCCAAGGTGATGCCCGGCAAGAAGGTGATGGTTGACGGCACGGAGTACGAGGCCGAGCACATCATCATCGCCACCGGCGCGCGCAGCCGCGTGATGCCCTCGATGCCGCAGGACGGCCGCCGCATCATCGGCTACCGCGAGGCCATGACGCTCCGCGAGCAGCCCCAGCGCATGCTGGTGTGCGGCAGCGGCGCCATCGGCAGCGAGTTCGCCTTCTTCTACCAGAGCATCGGCACGCAGGTGACGCTCGTCGAGTTCATGCCCCAGATTCTGCCCAACGAGGACGAGGAGGTGGCCGCCCAGATGAGCCGCAGCTTCCGCAAGATGGGCATGAAGGTGATGCCCTCCTGCTCGGTGGAGAAGGTTGACATTGAGGGCGATGTGTGCCATGTCACCGTCAAGGACCTGAAGAAGAACACCGAGACCGTCGTCGACGTCGACGTGGTGCTGAGCGCTGTCGGCGTGGTGACCAACCTCGAAGGCCTCGGCCTCGAGGAGACCTGCATCAAATACGAGAAAGGCAAGATCGAGGTCAACGACTGGTATGAGACCAATGTGCCCGGCTACTATGCCATTGGCGACGTGGTCCACGGCCCGGCCCTGGCGCATGTGGCGTCGAAGGAGGCCATCTGCTGCGTGGAGCACCTGGCCGGCAAGGAGGCCGTCAAGGTGAACTACAGCAATGTCCCCGGCTGCACCTACACTACCCCCGAGGTGGCCAGCGTGGGCCTGACGGAGAAGAAGGCCGTCGACGCCGGCTACGAGGTGAAGGTGGGCAAATTCTTCTTCAAGGCCAGCGGCAAAGCCACCGCAGCCGGCAACACCGACGGATTCGTCAAGATTGTCGCCGACGCCAAGACCGACCTCATCCTGGGTTGCCACATGTGTGGCGACAATGTGACGGAGATGATAGCCGAAGCCGTTGTGGCCCGCGAGAAAGGCATGACCGCCCGCGAGCTGGCCCAGGCCATCCATCCGCACCCCACCATGAGCGAAGGCGTCATGGAGGCCCTCGAGGCAGTGCACGGTGAGGCCATCCACGGCTGAAAACCAAAATAATACACAACCAAACATACTATAATGATCATATTCCCAAAGAAAAGGGTGAAAGCTGCCGAAGGCTTGCACGTGAAAATCTCCAACCACTTCTACTATTCGGACTTCGGCATCCGCAACACGGGCGAGACCCGCTACGGAGGACGCCGCTACATCCTCACCGGCGCTCCCGGCACGGGCTTCTTCGAGCGCGAAAGCGAAAGCCACAGCTACCACATGTTTGTCCGCAAGCATGTGGCCAAGACCAAGCCCAGCTACCTGCGCATGGTGCTGGGCAAGGAGCCCAACTTCGGCAAAGCCATCGAAGAAGGCAACAAGGCCCTGGCCAGCAGCACCGATCAGCGCCAGCGCGAACTGCTCGAATGCTACGTCAATGCGCTCACCGTTGCCCGCAAAGAGGAACGCATTCAGCGCGTCATCCGAGGCATCAAGGACAAGATGGGCCACAAGAGCAACAAGTTCATGGTCAGTGTCTTGAGCCACTACAAGAACAAGGTGCGCCAGCTGGAAAGCGACATGGACTCGGTGGTGTGGCATGTGAAAGACCATTGCTCCGCCGAGACCTATGAAGCCTACAGCAAGGTCGTCGATGCTTTCACCCGCGTGGCCTCCTGCCGACGCATCTGGTTCTACGCCCCGCTGCGCAAGGAGAGCTATTCTCAGGTGTTTTTCGACATGGGTGTGTTCGATTATATCCGCAACGAAGCCTTCCTGCCGTTGATGCGCGACCCCAAGGGGGTGCACTACTACCTGCTGCCCGATGCCATGATTGTGGCCCGCAGTAGTTTTGATTTCGACGTGGTGCCCCTCAAGACGCTCACCATCGTCAGTCAGGAACTGGCCATTGAGGAACCCACCGAGGCCATGCTCGGCCAGATGGGCGATGCAGCGAGTATGATCAAGATACCGGAGTTCGACCTCAACTTCTACTTCAACCACGTGCGCGCCGTCGTGGACTTTGTCCGCGCCGTCGACCGATTGAAGGAAACCCTTTGATAATCGCTACATGAAGAAAACACGCCACACCTACCGCTTCAACCCTCATACACTGAAGTATGAGAAGGTCTTTGTGTCGCTGCGCGACAAGGTGAAGCGCATCAGCTTCCCCGTGCTGTTCGGTGTGGTGCTGGGCGTGGTGATTGTGGTGGTGGGCATGCAGTTCATGGAGTCGCCGTCGGAACGCGCCATGAAACGCGAGCTGGCGCAATTCCGGCGCCAGTCGAAACTGCTCAACGACCGTGTCGACCGTGCCGAAAAGGTGTTGGAAAACCTTGAGGAGCGCGACGACAACCTCTATCGTACCATCTTCGCCTCCGAGCCGGTCAGCGCTGCCGAACGCAACAGTGGCATCGGAGGCGTGGAACGCTACGCGGAGTTCGACAATTGGGAGAATGGCATCCTACTGAAGAATACCACCAAGCGTGTCGACGACCTGACAAAGCGCCTGTATGTGGAGTCGAAGTCGCTCGACGAGATTTTCGAGATGGCTCGTACCAAGAACGAGCGCATGTCCGCCATGCCGGCCATCATGCCTGTGTCCAAGACGCTGGGCAAAGTGGTCAGCGGATACGGCATGCGGTTCCACCCCATCCTCAAGAACCATCGTCTTCATTCCGGTATCGATATCGCGGCCCGCCAAGGTACGCCGATCTATGCCACTGGCGACGGCGTGGTGCAGGTGGCAGGGCGCAATCCCGAAGGTTTCTCGGGCTATGGTGTGGTGGTGATAATCAACCATGGTTTTGGGTTCCAGACGCTTTATGCCCACATGAACAGCACCAAGGTGCGCAAAGGTCAGCACATCAAGCGTGGTGAACAGATCGGCGTGGTGGGCAGTTCCGGCATGTCGTCGGGGTCGCACCTGCACTATGAGGTTATACTCAACGGCAAGAAAGTGGACCCTGTCTACTACTTCTTCAACGACCTCACTCCGGAAGAATACAACGAGGTCCTCGAGCTGGCACGTCAGGAAAACCAAAGTATGAGCTAATTCCGGTCAAGAGTTATGAGCTAAGAGTTATGAGTTATGGAGATTAGAATCGACGAGAATGCAGGCTATTGCTTCGGGGTGGTGAAAGCCATCGGCGCCGCGGAAGAAGAACTTTCGCGCGACGGCAGCCTCTACTGCCTGGGCGACATCGTGCATAACAGCGCCGAGGTGGAGCGCCTGCGTAGACTGGGGCTGGTGGTGATAGACCACGGCCACCTGCCCGAGCTGCTGGGGAGCAAGGTGCTTATCCGTGCCCACGGCGAACCGCCCGAAACCTACCGCACCGCCGAACGGCTCGGAATACGCCTCATCGACGCCACCTGCCCCATCGTGCTGGCTCTTCAGCAGCGTATCCGCAAGGGTTACGACGAGATGCAACGCATTGGAGGACAGATAGTCATTTTTGGCAAGCCCGGCCATGCCGAGGTGGTGGGTCTCACCGGACAGACCGACGGCACCGCCATCATCGCCAGCCGTCCCGACGACCTTGCGGCCATCGACTTCTCTCGCCCCATCCGCCTTTATTCCCAGACCACCAAGAGCCGCGAGGAGTATCAGCAACTCATTGCCAACATCAATGCCCGCCTGGCTCCCGGAGCCGACTTTGTGGCCTACGACACCATCTGCAACCGTGTGGCCAACCGGGCCCGCGAGCTCGAAAGCTTCGCCCGCAGCGTCGACGTGCTCCTCTTCGTGGCCGGAGCCAACAGCAGCAATGGCCATTATCTTTACGAGTATTGCCGTAAAGTGCAGCCGCGCACCCATTTCATCGCCGATGCCGCCGACCTTGAGCCGGCCTGGTTTGCCGGTGCCGGAAGCGTGGGCATCAGCGGTGCCACCTCCACGCCCCGCTGGCTTATGGAACAAGTAGCTGTTCAGTTAAGAGACATGTGTTAAGGATTATGACGCTGGAACGACTGATACTGACCAATTTCAAGAATTACGCCGAGGCCGACGTGCAGCTCTGCGACAACGTCAATTGCTTTGTTGGCAACAACGGTGCCGGCAAGACCAACCTCCTCGACGCCGTCTACTACCTCTCTTTTTGCAAAAGTTATTTCAACCCTGTCGATACACAGAATATCCGCCTCGGACAAGACCTCTTTGCCATCCATGGTCATTATGCCGGCGGCGATTCAGCTTCGCTATCTCTTCGCCGAGGGCAGGGTAAACAGTTGAAATGGAATAAGAAAGCCTGCAAGACCCTCTCCGAGCACATCGGGAGGATACCCCTCGTCATGGTGTCGCCCAACGACCAGCAGCTCATCACCGGTGGCAGCGACCTCCGCCGCAAGTTCATGGACGGCGTCATCTCGCAGACCGACCACCAGTACCTCGAGCATCTGCTGCGCTACACCAAAGCTCTCGAACAGCGCAACCGTCTGCTGAAGCAGATGTGGGACGATCGCATGTGGGACGACGCCATGGTCTCCATTTGGGATGCCCAGCTCATCGACAGCGGTGAGTTCCTTACCTCGCGCCGTGCGAAGTTCATCGAGGACTTCACCCCCCTCTTTGCACATTATTATCATTGGATTGCGGGCAACGACGAGCCCGGCACGGTGGTCTACCACCACGACGGTCGCCCCCTCGCCGTACAGCTCGAGGAGTGCCGCCAGGCCGACAAATACTCGCAGTACACCAATGCCGGCCCCCACAAGGACGACCTCCAGCTGCTGCTCTCCGCTTCCGACACCCCCGCCGAGGAGGCCATGCCGCTCAAGAAGTTCGGCTCGCAGGGACAGCAGAAGAGTTTTGCGCTGGCCCTGAAACTGGCACAGTTCCAGTATATGCTCAACCACTCCGGCGAGAAGCCCATCCTGTTGCTCGACGACATCTTCGACAAACTGGACCTCCTGCGAATCAAGCGCCTCATAGCCCTTGTGGGCAGCGACAGCTTCGGCCAGGTGCTCCTCACCGACACCCAGCCGGGCCGCATCCAGGCCATCTTCGACGAGCTGCCTTCCCTTGAGCATCGTGTCTTCCAAGTGGCCAACGGCTCCGTAAACAACTCATAACTATTAACTCATAACTGAAAAAGATGCAGCCCGACCGCACACTCGACTACTACCTTCAAGGGGCCCTGCGCCGCCTGGACCATGGCGACTTCGCCGACGAGCTGCGTGTGGAGCAGGTCTATCGCCAGCTGGCCGGCGACCTCATCAGCCGCCTCACCATGTCGGTGCAGTTCACCAAGGGTGTGCTCAGCCTCCGTGTGGCCTCCGCCGCCCTGCGCAGCGAACTGATGCGTCGCCGCGAGGGACTGCGTGTCAAAATCAACGACCATCTTGGTGCCGAGGTGGTCAAAACCATTTACATCCGCTAAACACTTAAAACGTAAAGCTGTGAACTGTGAGCTGTGAGCTGTAAGTGGTTGGCGCAAAACTTAAAACTTAAAGCTTAAAACTTAAAACTAAAATGAAGAACCTCTGGAAAGCCCTCTGCATGGTGCATCGCTGCGCTCCCCGTTCCTTCTGGCTGCGGGTGGTCTACGTGGTGCTGCAGAGCGTCCTTCCGCTGGTGAACCTCTACATCCTGAAGGGTATCATCGACAGCGTGACCGCCGGCATCGGCCAGGGCGGCTACGGCCTGCAGGTCATGTGGCTGCTGATCATCATGTGCGCCGTCTTCCTGCTGAACCGCATCGTTTCCGCCCTCAACGGCATCAACAACGATGTCCTCTCGCAGCGCCTGATAGACTACGTCAGCGACCAGCTGCAACGGCAGTCGGCCCGGCTCGACCTTCAATACTATGACACCCCCGCCTACCACGACACCTTCCACCGTGCCCAGCAGGAAGCCTCCTTCCGGCCCCTGCAGATACTGAACAACATCATGTCCTTCTTCGGCGCCGTCATCTCCATCGCCGGCGTGGTGGCCATGCTGGCGTCGGCCTCCTGGTGGTTCATCGTGGTGATGATTGCGGCCGTCGTTCCCGGCTTCGCCGTGCGCCTCTACAAGGCGCGCCGCATCTACCGTTTCCGCCGCGACAACACGCAGCTCTACCGCCGCACCTCCTACTACGGCGCCATCCTCACCTCCCGCGACGCCGCCAAGGAGCTCCGCACCTACCGCCTCTCCGACCTCTTCCGCTCCCGCTTCGTCGACGCGCGCAAACGTCTGGTGGACAGGTTGCTGTCCATCTCGCGCCGCCTCGGGGCCCTCGACGTGCTCTGTGCTGTCGTCGAGGCTGCCGCCATGTTCGCCGTCGTGTGGCTGCTGGTGAACCGTGCGTGGTCCGGAGCCATCACCATCGGCTCCTTCGTGATGCTCTTCGAGGCTTTCCGCCGCGGGCAGGGCTACCTTTCCTCGCTCGTCGGCGCCATCTCCGGCCTCTACGACAACCGCCTCTTCATCGGCAACCTCTTCGAGTTTCTGGAGCTGCAGCCCACCATCCTGCCGCCCGCCGAGCCCCTCCCGGTGCCCGACGACATCCATGAGGTGGAGTTCCGCGACATCACCTTCCGCTATCCCGACATGGACCGCGACGTCCTCAGCCACTTCTCCCTCCGTGCCCGCAAGGGCGAGATTGTGCGCATCGACGGCCGCAACGGCTTCGGCAAGAGCACGTTGATAAAACTCCTCCTGCGCCTCTACGACCCCCAGCAGGGGCAGGTGCTCGTCGACGGCATCGACATTCGCCGTTTCGACCCCGCCGCCCTCCGCTCGCGCATGGGGGTGCTGTTCCAGGACTTCCTGCGTTTCAGCCTCACGGTGGAGGAGAACGTCGCCCTCGGCGACGTCCAGGGACGCCCCGACATCACTGGCGCCCTCGGCCTCTCCGGCGCCGACGAGTTCGTCTCGCGCCTTCCGCAGGGCGAACGCACGCTCCTCGGACGCCTTTTCGACGGCGGCTCGGAGCTGAGCATGGGTCAATGGCAGCGCATCGCCCTCGCCCGCGCCCTTGCCTCCGACGCCCCCATCCTCCTCCTCGACGAACCCACCGCCTGGCTCGACGCCGACGCGCGGCAACACCTGCAGGAGACCATACAACAGATTAAATCCCAGAAAATTATCCTTCTCGTCACCCACAGCCAGGGCCTCGATATCTGACTTCCACCGCACGGGGGACAAAAACGCTTCGGATAGGGGTCCGATACGGCCGTTCTTATATTGTTTACATATTGTTCTTATATTGTTC
>DGTB01000195.1 GCA_002394185.1 Bacteroidales bacterium UBA4347
GAACAATATGTAAACAATATAAAAACAATATAAGAACGGCCGTATCTGGGGCGTATCGGGTAGGGGTCGGGTGGCAGAATGAGGGGTCGGGAACAAATAAACTCGTGCGATTCATATTTTTTTCGTATTTTTGCATTTTGAAACATAAAGTAAAAGACAACGATGGAAAACAATGCAATAGAAGTGATGCTGAAGCATCGTTCGATAAGGAAATTCACGGCAGAGCGCGTTGACAAGGCGCTGCTGGAAGAGATAGTGGCCTGCGGCCTGCGGGCCTCGAACACGGGGAACATGCAGCTCTATTCGGTGATAGCCACCGAGGAGGAGCCGCTCCGCACGGAACTCTGCGGGCTGCACTTCGGCCAGTGCGCGACGGCGCCGCTGTGGCTGACGGTGTGCGTGGATGTGAACCGCTACCACCACTACTGCCGCGTCAACGGCTGCGACGAGCCCTACGGCAACCTGCTGTGGTTCCTCTCGGGTCTGGTGGACGCCACCCTCTTCGCGCAGAACCTCTGCATCGCCGCCGAGGCCAAAGGACTGGGATTCTGCTACCTGGGCACGGTGATGTACAACACGGCGAAGATTGCCCAACTGCTGAAATGCCCCAAGGGCGTGGTGCCGGTGATAGCGCTGGCCATGGGCCATCCCGCCGAGGAGGGCCGGATGAGCGAACGCCTGGGCTGCGACGCCGTCCTGCACAGCGAGGTGTACCACGACCCCACCGACCAGGAGATTGTCCGGACACACGCCGTGCGCGACAACGACCCCTTCAACCGACAGATGGTCAAAGAAAACGGCACCCGCAACTACTGCGAAATATTCACCACCAAACGCTATCCCCGCGAGGCCAACGAGGCCATCAGCGGAGAGCTGAAAGCCTTCCTCGAAGAGAATTTTTTTGCCACATTGTAAAAAATGCGTATCTTTGCATTTCAAAACAGAAAGAAATATGGCAGAAATAACACGCACCTTCGACCTGTTGGACCACTTGGTGGAACAATATCCGAAGGACGACATCCTGGCAGGGAAAGTGAACGGCGAGTGGGTAAAATACAGCTCGCACGACTACTATAAATTCGCCCATTATCTGGCTTACGGCCTGTGCGAAATAGGCATCCAGCAGGGCGACCGGGTGGTGACCATGAGCGGCAACTGCCCCGAATGGAATTTCATCGACATGGCCCTGTCCATGTGCGGCATCATCCATGTGCCCATCTATCCCACGCTGAACACCGAGAGCTACCTCTACATCCTGCGCCACAGCGAGGCCGTGGCCGTGATGGTGAGCTCGAAGGTGCTGCTCAATCGCATCCGTCCGGCCCTGGACCAGATGGAAACCAAGCCGCAGGTGTTCACCCTGGCCAACGTCGAAGGCGAACGCCGCACGCTGGAAATACTGAAGCTGGGCATCGCCAACCGCGACAAATGGATGGGCGAAATAGAGCGTCGCAAACGCGAAATCAAGCCCGACGACTGGACGACGATGATCTACACCAGCGGCACCACGGGCCTGCCCAAGGGCGTCATGCTGAGCCACCGCAACCTCTGCAGCAACTTCACCGCCCATGCGCAGGTGCAGCCCTGCGACAGCCGCCACCGCTTCCTGTCGTTCCTGCCGCTGAACCACATCTATGAGCGCTCGATGAACTATCACTACCAGTATCTGGGCATCAGCATCTACTATGCCGAGAGCATGGGCACCATCCAGCAGAACATGCAGGAGCTCCAGGCCGACGGTTTCTGCGCCGTGCCAAGGGTGCTGGAGATGGTCTACGACAAACTCTACGCTGCCGGCAAGGACTTTACGGGCATCAAGAAAGCCATCTACGATTGGGCCTTCCGCCACGGCCAGCGCTACGACTACACGGGGCTGACCAAGGTGCAGCCCTTCTTCCAGATCAGCCAGTGGATACTGGACCGCCTGGTCTACCGCCAATGGCGAGAGAAATTCGGCGGCAAACGCCTGACAGTCATCACCGGAGGCAGCAGCATACAGCCCAAGATGGTGCGTCTGTTCGCCGCCGCGGGCATCAACATCTACGAGGGCTATGGCATGAGCGAGACGTCGCCCGTCATTGCCGTCAACGACCCCGCGCACCACCTGGTGAAGATTGGCACCGTGGGTCCGGTGCTGAGCGGTGTGGAAATGAAATTCGACGAGGACGGCGAGATTCTGACCCGCGGACCGCACATCATGCTGGGCTACTACAAAGACCCCGAATATACCGCCCAGGTCATTGACTCCGACGGCTGGCTGCACACCGGCGACATCGGCACCCTGGTGGGCGGACGCTACCTGAAGATTACGGACCGCAAGAAGGACATCTTCAAGCTGTCGGCAGGCAAATACGTGGCCCCGCAGCTGATAGAGAACCTGCTGCGCGGATCGGAATACATAGAGCAGGTGATGATTATCGGCGAGAACGAGAAGCAGGTGGCCGCCATCATCAGCCCCAACTTCAACACCCTGCACTACTGGGCGCTGAAGTACAAGCTGCACTATCGCGACAATGCCGAGCTCATCGGACTGCCCAAGACACAGGAGAAGATACGCAAGGTGCTGGACGAATTCAACAAGACCCTGGCGCCGCACGAGCAGGTGAAGCAGTTCCGCCTGGTAACAGACGAATGGACGCCCAACAACGGCCTCCTCTCCCCCACCCTGAAGCTGCGCCGCGGGCCGCTGATGGACAAATACAAAGACCTTGTGAACGACATCTACGGCAAGGAAAAGAGCTCGACCAACGCCTTTTTCTCGGCCTTCAAGTCGGTGGAGCTGCCGACCATCACGATGCCGTGGCAGAAGAAGAATGAAAAATAAAAAAGAAGAAAACATGATGAAACCAACGGCATATACCATACGTAGCGTCAGTCTGTTTTCCATTTTCGCTTTTTCATTTCTGCTATTCACAGGATGCCGTACGCAACAGCGCTACCTCTACGTGGAGGACGCGCCGCACGATACGCCGATGCCCATCACAAACAACTACGACGCCACCATCTACCCCAACGACATACTGTACATATATGTCAGCAGCCAGTCGCCCGAAACAGTGAAACCCTTCAACCAGGAGACCAACACCAACCGAGTGATGAACGTGAAGACAGAGCAGAAAGGCTACCTTGTATCGCAGAGTGGTCACATCGTGTTTCCCGTTCTGGGCCGCATCGAGGTGGCCGGAAAGACCCGCACCCAGGTGGGGCATGAAATCGAGTCCCTGCTCATCCAAGGCGGCTACGTCAACGACCCTGTGGTGACGCTGAGCCTGATGAATTTCCATGTCACCGTGATTGGCGAAGTGAAGACGCCCCGAGTGGTTACAGCCGAAGGCAGCCGCCTGACCATCTTCGAAGCCCTTGCCCAATGCGGCGACATCACGATCGATGGTCTACGCACCAATGTGGTGATTGTCCGCAGCGGAGTGAACACCCAGACAGTGGACACCGTCGACCTCACACGTAAAGAGATTCTCGAATCGCCCTACTACTACCTGCAGCAGAACGACATCGTCTTTGTGGAGCCCACGGAGAAGAAGAAAAAGACAGCCTGGCGCGACGAAGACTGGCCACAATATCTCAACATCGGTGTGCAGTCCATCAGACTGGCCTACTCCACCATCCGATTCATCCAGGTGAGCAACAGATAGACCCAGGGCATACTTTTTAGTATCAGCCAAATAGAAAATAAATTTGGCCACATTGGAAAAAAGTTGTACTTTTGCACTCGATTTTTCTCAGAAAAGGATGTCCTATGGTGTAATGGTAGCACATCAGATTTTGGTTCTGCTTGTCTAGGTTCGAATCCTGGTAGGACAACCAGCAAAGGAGCCCCGAAAAAACGGGGCTCTTTTTTTGTTTTTGTATAACCGTAAAACATCTGACAACTATGAGAATGCCCAGTACACGCCAACACACCTTGACGACACCCCCTGTACGCCACAATGCCGGCAAGATATCGGTACGCACCATTGCCCTCCAGCACCAGACCTCGCACCGCAAAAACACCCGGGATGTCTGCCTCACCCTGCTTTTGCATTTGGAAAGATTTGCCGGTCGCGAAGTGAAAATCAAAGAGGTGGACGAACTATTCATCCGCAATTTCGTCAACTACCTGCTCAACGAAACAAGCCTGAAAACCAACAGCATCCGGACCTATCTGCAAAAATTCCATGCCATACTGGAAGAGGCTGTACGCATACGGCTCATGCCCTACAATTCCATGCCGCCCATCGGTACGCTTATCCCTCACATCACCGCCCCGACACGCGCCTTCCTCACCTCCTCGGAAATTCTTTGCCTGAGCAGTGCCTCCTGCCGCAATCCAGTGGTCAAGAGCGCATTTCTCTTTGCCTGTTTCACCGGGCTGCGCCTGTCAGACATAGAATCGCTTCGCTGGGAGCATCTGCAGAAACTCAACGGAGTACTCACCATCGTCAAAGTGCAACAGAAAACCCAGTCCGAGATACGCATACCATTGAACAAAGAAGCCCTTCATCTGCTCCCCCTCACAAACCGGCGCGAAGGACATGTCTTTGACTTACCCTCACGGTCCACCATTGCCTCCGCGCTGCGCGAATGGGGCGAAACCGCCGGCATCGACAAGAAGATCACCTTCCATGTATCGCGCCACAGTTTTGCCACCCTCCTGCTGACTGCCGGCGTGGAAATCTACACCGTCAGCAAGCTCTGCGGCCATCGCGACGTGCGTACTACGGAGATTTATGCCCACATCATTGACTCCACACTCCACGACGGCGTAAACCGCGTCAGCACACTGTTCCGCGCATCCTCACACAGGCTTCAGCCCGCCAACAATACATTATTTCGCATACCGTCGCAATAAAAAAATATTTATTCCGTTATTAGGGCATGAAGAAAAACAAAGTACTCATCGTGTACACCGGCGGCACCATCGGCATGGTGCAAGACGAAAATGGCTCACTCCACCCCTTCGCCCTCGACCGCATTTACGACGCTGTCCCACAGCTCAAGAGTTGCCAGTACGGCATCGATTCCGTCACGCTCGACAACATCATCGACTCCTCCAATATGACGCCCTCGCTATGGGTCGACATTGCCAACATCATTGAGCGTCACTACGACCAATATGATGGTTTTGTCGTCCTCCACGGCACCGACACCATGGCCTACACAGCCTCGGCCTTGAGCTTCATGTTCAAGAACCTCGGCAAGCCCATTGTCCTTACCGGCAGCCAGCTACCCTTGGGAATGCTGCGCTCCGACGGGCGCGAGAACATCATCTGTGCCCTCGAGATAGCCTCCACGCAGCATTGCACCATCCCCGAAGTGTGCATCTTCTTCGAGAACCACCTTTACCGCGGCAACCGCAGCACCAAGATGAGCGCCGCCAACTTCGATGCCTTCGAGACCTACAACTACCCCTCGCTGGCCAAGGCCGGCATCAACATCTCCTTCCGCGAACATCTTTTCCTTCCCATGCCCACCGAGCCCCTGGTGGTACGCAAGCAGTTCGACACCCGCGTGGCCATCCTCAAGCTCTTCCCCGGCATTGGTCCTGACGTCGTAGGAACCGTTCTCCACACCCCCAATCTGCAAGGAGTCATCATCGAGACCTACGGCTCCGGCAACGCCCCCACCGACCCCTGGTTCATCTCAGCCCTCGAAGAGGCCATCCAGCGCGGCATCATCGTCATGAACGTCACCCAATGCAAGGCAGGTTCTGTTGTCATGCGACAATATGCCGCCAGCTGCGACATGGACCGCATCGGCGTCATCGGCGGTGGAGACATCACCATCGAGGCCGCCATCACCAAACTCATGTTCCTCCTCGGCAATTTCCCCGACCACAAAGACCACGTCCGCCAGCGCCTCAGCCAGTCGCTCCGCGGCGAAATCACGGAATAAACGAATGAAGAACAAAGGATTAAGAATGAAGCATCGGCAGTGGCGCACGCTGTTGTTATGCGCAAGCCTGTTCTTCATTCTTCATTCTTCATTTTTCACTTCAGCACATGCCCAGGTGGGCAACCTCGGCAAATTCGACAGCCGGCTGCTCCACTATGGCATCCAAGTGGGCTACACCCACTCCAAGTTCGACCTCGAATACACCCATGACGACGCCCTGCGCGAGACCCTCCAGGGCACGACGTCCTATTATGCCCCAGGCTTCCACATCGCCGTCATCGGCGACCTCCGCCTCGGCAACTGGTTCAACCTGCGCATCCTCCCTGGCGTCACCCTCATCACGCGCGACGTCAACTACTCCTGGGAGCCCAACTACCTCGCCGAGCACCACCTCGCCGAACTCAGCCGCAAGGTGGAATCCGTCTACGGCGACTTCCCCATCGAAATCAAATTCCGCGCCATGCGCTGGGGCAACTTCCGCCCCTACCTCACCGGAGGCATCTCCTACGGCTTCGACTTCGCCTCGCTACGCAAAAACCGCAACCGTACCGACGAAAGCATCATTCGCCTCGAACCCAACGACCTGCGATACACCATGGGCCTCGGATTCGACGTCTTCCTGCGTTATGTAAAATTCGCCATTGACCTCAAGATGACCTTCGGCATCATCGACCTCCGCGTCGAGGATCCCGATGTCTACATCCAGGCCTTCGAGCACCTCCACTCGCGCACCTTCATGCTCAGCTTCACCTTCGAAGGCTGATGGCCTCCACGCAGCGCATGCCGTCGAGGGCGGAGCTGACGATGCCGCCGGCGTAGCCGGCCCCTTCGCCGCAGGGGTAAAGGCCTTGCAGTTGCGGATGCTGGAGGGTCTCCTTGTCGCGGGGTATGCGCACCGGACTGGACGTGCGGCTCTCCACGGCCAACAGCGACGCATCGCGCGTAATGAACCCCTTCATCTTGCGGTCGAAATCCCTGAAAGCCTGTATTAAACTGTCGACGACAAACGGCGGCAGCACCTCGTGCAACGGGGCGCTGACACAGCGACCCATATAGTTGCTCTTGTTGAGCCGCGACGAGGCATGACGCTCCAGAAAGTCCACCAACCGCTGCGACGGCGCGTCGATGCAGCCGCCGGCGGCCTCGAAGGCTCGCGCCTCCACCTGCTTCTGGAATTCCAGCAGCCCCAACGGCCCTTCGGCGCCCACATCCTCGGGGCTCACCGTCACGGCGATGCCACTGTTGGCATAGCCCGAGTTGCGTGCGGCATTGCTCATGCCGTTCACCACCTGCTGGCCTCCTGCCGTGGCCGCGGGCACTATGACGCCGCCGGGACACATGCAGAAACTGAAAACCCCGTGGCCGCCCACTTGGGTCACAAGGCTGTAGGTGGCCGGAGGCAGCAGCCGCGAATACCCCTTGCCGTGATACTGAATCTCGTTGATGAGCTCCTGCGGATGCTCCACGCGCACTCCCAGAGCAAAAGGCTTGGCCTCCAGAAGCCAGCCGCGACGGGCGAAAAGCTCGTAGATATCGCGTGCCGAATGGCCGGTGGCGAGGACAACGGCGTCGCCGCCAATCTCCTTGCCGTCAGCCACCACACCGCACACACGGCCATCGCGGACCACAAGGTCCGTAACCCTCGTATTGAAATGATACTCGCCGCCGTGCTCGACGACAGTCTGTCGCATGCGCGCGATGATGGCCGGCAGGCGGTCGGTGCCGATATGGGCGTGGACATCGACCATGATGTCGGGGTCGGCGCCATGCTCCACAAAGAGACGCAACACCTCGCCGACGTCGCCGCGCTTGGTGGAGCGCGTGTAGAGTTTGCCGTCGCTGTAGGTACCGGCGCCGCCCTCGCCGAAACACCAGTTGCTGTCGGGATTCACCGTCTTGGTACGCACCAGCCCCACGATGTCAGCCTTGCGCTCCTCCACGGGCTTGCCACGCTCGACGATTATAGGCCTCATGCCCAGCTGCAGCGCCCTGAGGGCGGCAAAAAGGCCTGCAGGGCCGGCGCCGACAATGACGATAGTGGCCTCACCCCGTCCCCCCTCCCGGGGTGAGGGGCGCTTGCCGCCAAAGGCGTCGCCGACGCCCCTCTCCTCGGGAGAGGAGTCGGGGATGAGGCTTACCGTGCAATGGTACACCACCTTGCGGCGGCGGCAGTCGATACTGCGGCGCACTATGCGGAACGGCTGCTCGCCACTTCCCTCTCCCAGCGCCCGCACCACGGCACGCCGCACCGCAGCCTCCGAAGCATACTCTTCGGGTGTAAGGTCTATCTGTATCTGCTTCGTCATATCGCTTTATCCTTCAAAAAAAAACGGACTGCAAAGATACAACAAATTTCCCACATGGCAAAAAAATAATGCACGCCGCCCCTCATACTCACTTCTCCCCGACCACCAGCTTGCGGGCGTAGGAGCCAGCCTCGGTGCTGAGGCGGAGGAGGTAGACGCCCGGGGCGAGGGGCGAGGTGTCGAGGGAGAGCGGCAGCTGCGCGTCGTCGAGGCGGAGCACCTCGGAGCCCTTGGCGTCGACGAGGGTCAGCGCGCCGCGGACGGGCCCGTCGCCGAGGGCTACGGCTACGCGGCCCCGGGCGGGATTGGGCACCAGCGTCAGCGCTGTCCCCGTGCCGTCGGCCCCGGCGATGCCCTGCGAGCCCGGCAGGCGCGAGCCGAGGTAGAACTGCAG